>JAQVBP010000180.1 GCA_028690255.1 Methanosarcinaceae archaeon | reverse complement strand
TTTAAAAATAATTACCCTGCAAAAATGCTTTATACCTTCCCTGCTTACGAGGAATTCTTACTTATTTAAAATTCCATATATTCATAAACGAGGCCCTTTCAAAATGCACGAAAACAGCAAATTTTTAGGCACGGAGAAAATAGACAAACTCCTCTTCAAACTCTCGGCTCCTTCTATCATAGGGATGCTCGTTTACGCCTGTTATAACATAGTGGACACAATCTTCGTGGGCCAGGGCCTGGGTGATGCGAGTATCCCGGCCATTGGGGGACTTGTGATTGCATTTCCCATATACATGCTGGCAATGGGAATCTCCATCGGGCTCGGGGTAGGGGGAGCATCCATTATTTCGAGAGCTCTTGGGGCAAAAAATCTCAAAAAAGCCGAAAAGACGCTTGGAACCGTATTTTCTCTGGCCGTCTTCCTGGGGCTGGCCTATTCCTGTTTTGGGCTTCTCTGCCTTGACCCTCTCCTTGTCCTTTTCGGGGCCACTGAGGGAATTCTTCCTTACGCGAGGGAATACCTTCAGGTCATCATGCTGGGAACGGTCATTTTCACCCTCGGGATATCCACCGAGGATCTTGTGAGAGCCGAGGGCAACGCCCGGTTTGCCATGTTTGCCATGTTCCTCGGAGCCGGCCTGAACATCCTTTTAGACCCGGTCTTTATCTTTGGTTTCGGGATGGGAGTAAAAGGAGCCGCAATCGCCACAGTGCTTGCCCAGTCTGCATCTACGGCTTTTCTTTTGAGCTACTTTCTCAGGGGAAAAGGATCCGTTTCCTTCAGGCCGGAAAGCCTGAAACCGGACCCTGCAATCTGCAAAGAAATTCTGGCCATAGGGCTCGGCCCGTTCATCATCGAGGGCTCAAACAGCTTCATGATGATTTTCGTAAACCACGCCCTCGGGAACTACGGAGGGGACGTCTCGATTGCCGCCTTCGGGATAATCCACCGTCTTTTCCTGTTTATCTTCCTTCCCATGCTCGGGATTTCCTTTGGCTTGCAGCCGATTGTAGGTTATAACTACGGAGCAAAACAATTTTCGAGGATAATCGAGTCCGTAAAACTGTCTTTGAAAGTGAGCACACTCTTTTCCCTCCTGGGGTTTCTCGTCCTTTTCCTTTTCCCGGAGTACATCCTGCCGATTTTCAGCCCGGATGCCGAACTTACGGCTGTCGGGACAAATGCCATGAAGATTATCGTGCTGGGGCTTCCTGTTATTGGTTTCCAGATAGTCGGGACGACCGTCTTTCAGGCTCTCGGAAAGGCCCGGCCGGCTTTTTTCCTGTCCCTGGCCCGGCAGCTCCTTTTCCTGCTCCCGCTCATTCTGGTGCTGCCCCGCTTTTACGGGCTCAACGGAATATGGGTCTCCTTTCCGATTTCGGACATCCTGTCTTTCGGGCTGGCGGCCTGGTTGCTGTTCAGGGAGTACAGGAGTTTTGAAAAAAGGAAAAAAAGGGAAATGGGGAAAACATGATTTAAATTAGAGCTCTTTTTCGGGCTCTCATCCCCTTTTAGATTTATCGAGTTCGTATTTTTCTGTGAGTTTTTCTTTTAGTTCGTCGGCTTTATGACAAAATAATTGTTCCCCAGACCAAAATTAAGAAAGTCTCCCTTCCCACAGATATCCCCAACCCTAAAATAAATTACCCGTAAATCTTCATAAACTGGCCCGAAATAAGTTCCTCGATCAGTTCAAAATCAATCGCATCCCCCTTTTCAGCCCCAACTTCGGCGACCCCGGCCCCAAGCACATTCATTTTTTTGATGGCCCGAACGAGGTGGAGGGCCCGGAAAACAAGAGCCGGTTTCATTACTTTTGCAAGAGCTGCGTATTCCTGTTCTCCGAAAAGCAGGGCAGGATCTTTCCTGAGAGCTTCCGGGTCGTCAAGGCTCCCTCCCTCTTTGTTCCGATAGCAGTAGAGGAGTTCGAGAGCATTGTACGGCATCCCGTAGAGCGTTTTTTGAAGATATTCATTGGAGGCTTCAAAGGACTCGGCTTCGGCCCAAAATTCAAAGACGGCCGGGGCTATGTCCGGATAGGTTCGATAGAAAGGGGCATCTTCGGCTTCTTCCTTGATCTGTTTGAGGAGGGCCATTTTTAACTCTTCGAGGGCTTCACCCGGGTTTTGTTTCTGGAGTTTCCGGTATGCCTTCAGGGCTGCGGAAATCAGTTCTCCGGGGCCGGACTCTTCAGTAAGTTTGTTTATTTCATCAAGTTCGGAACAGTTTTCAGGCAATTGTATATTTTGTATTTCTTTGGATTGTTTAATGGGCTGTTCCGGATTTTTTGAGGGAGAGAGGCTGTTTTGCATGGGTGTTACTCCTTTTTGATTGAAATCTGCCTCCCATTTTTATAAAAATGGTATATAAAACATTTGATTCAAAAACTATTGTAGAAGGTCCAGGATTCAAGAAACACAATAAGTAAAAAAAGAGTAAGATGAGGAATTTACTCATCTCAATAAATTCTATACAATATATTATATATTTTCCATTATTCAGTCTTTCTTTCTCAGCAGCACAAAAGCCACCAGGAGGACTGCCAGGCTCAGAGGAGCCCCTATAAAGGGAAGGGATTTCACAACTTCGTAGCTTGCGGTCTGGTCTCCGACCTGAACCTTATAGCTCCCTTCTTCGGCCTCAGCGTGGGTAAATTCAATGGTCTTGTTTTCCGAGGGTTCAAGGCTTATTGTTCTGGAATCCTTTACATTCCCGTTCACAAGCAGTTCCGCATTATATTCTCCTGCTGCATTGCCCGTGTTTGTGGCTTTGACAGAGATTGTGGCATCCTTTCCTGTTTTTGCTTCAGTCGGATTGATTACAAGCTCGGAGAACACGAATTTTGCCTCAAGAGCCCCCACATGCAGACTTATGCTTTTGGACTCAAAACCATCTCCTGTGGCGCTGATCTGTACGTTTCCGGTTTTTGTGAGGGTAGAGCTAAGCTTCCCGTCGGTTCCGGTTCTGCCAATGGAATCCCCGTCAAGGGTGACCTCAGCTCCTTCGACAGGCTCTCCACCAATTGCTTTTACGACCTCAATGCTGACAGTATCCCCCTCATAGACTTCGTTCGGGGAAACACTGATGCTCAGACTTTCTTTCGGGTCCAGAACCTCGATACTTTTACTGGCCCCGCTGTAGTCCTCCTTTTCTGCGGAAAGCTTAAAAGTCCCGCGGGTCTCCGGAGTAAAGCTCAGTATCCCGTCCGCATTGGTATTTCCGATGAGCTCTCCGTCAAGTTTTAAGGTTACGTCTTCTACGGAACCGTCCTCGGCTGTAACTTTGATCTTAAAGCTGCTGTCCAGGTAGATTCCAGCCGGCACGTTTATCTCAAGTTTCCGAGCCGAGTCCTCGCTTCCTTTGGTATCTATCTCGACAAAGGGATAGAACCTGAGGTCGTTACCATTATCCGGATCTGCAACTCTGAACTTGATATTGTTCATGATACTGATGTCGTCGCCTTCGCTTAGAGAAATGTCTTCTTCATTTTTCATTTCGATTCCGCTTTTGCTCACTTCTGAGACTTCCATTTCTCCGAAGCTTTCTCCGTCTTCAATCTGGACCCCTTTTTCGGAGATCTGGAAGATTCCATTGACAAACACGGCATTGGTTTCCGAACCTGCAAAAACGCTTTCGAAATAGACAAGGATCACGGGGATATCTTCGGCTTCCCCGATGTCTGTTTTGTAGATGTAAGTATCTTTTGAAGAGAGAAAACCATCGTCTACAACTTTTCCATCCTTTTCAAGCTGGACCCAGATTTTTTCACCTTTAACGTCAACTTCCTGGATTTTTATGGAATAGCCATCTTCAAGTTCCAGAGAAGAGCCGGTATAGACAGACATTTTGTCGTCGTTATCGATCAGGACCTTTGAGAGGGTGTTATCCGAAAGGAGGCTTATGTCCTTGCTGGTGATATCGTCGGATGTGGTTTCCCCGGAGTAGCCTGCAAAGTACTTCTCGGCCATGAAACCGATTACCTGGAAATTGTCCCATTTACTGCACTCGAATTCCACTTCCTGGGGTTTTGTGGAATATACCAGTTCCCTTTTGGGGATTTTACTGCCTTTAAGGTCTTCTATCGTCAGCTCTTCAGTGCCTATCCCTTCATCGATATTGTAATAGAAGCCTTCGAAGTTTAGAGGAGTCCATTTAAGTACGGGATTTTCTGCGTCTTTGTCGTAGACGGTTCCCCGAAGTTCATAGATTCCGGCTTCGGACATGTCAACGAACGGGGCAAACCTCAGGTCGTTATCGTCGGCCACCCTGATCTTGAGTTTGCCCATGATATCAACAGTGGCACCATTTTTAAGGGAAATGTCGTCCTCGTTTTCCATTTCGATTTTACTGCTGGTTACGGAGCTTATTTTCATTTTTCCGAAGGTTTGTCCATTTTCAATCTCTATACATTCGTCCGAGATCTGGAAAATGCCTTCAATGAAGGTTGCGGTTGACTCCGAGCCTGCGAAGACGCTTCCGAAACGGACGATAATGACCGGCACATCTTCGGCGTCTCCGAGATCCTTTTCATAAATATAGTCCTGATTGCCACGAACAAAACCGTCACTTATTACTTTGCCGTCTTTTTTAAGTTGAATCCAGACGTTTTCCCCGTTTACATCCACTTCGGCTATACAAAGAGAGTAACCTTCTTCAAGCACCAGAGCAGCCCCGGTAGATACGGATTTTTTGTCGTCACTGTCTATAAGTACTTTGGAAAGGACTCCTTCTTTTATCAAACTGACATCCTTATCAACAAATGTAGTGTTTTTTCCGGAGTAGCCTGCAAAGTATTTTTCGGCCATGAAACCAATGACCTGATAGGAGTTCCATTTACTAAACTCGAAATCGGTATCAATTGGCTTTGTGGTGTATATGAGATCCCCTTCTCCAATACTTCTATCTTTTATATCCTTTATTTCCATTTCTTCGGAACCGAGCCCGGAGTCAAGGTCATAGTAAAAACCCGAGTAACTCAGATAATTCCAGGTATAGTCTTTGCTCTGGTTATTTCCGTCCCAGATCCGGTCCCCTGTGCTCGACTTCGCTGAGGCCGCCGTGCAGAGCAAGCCGAGCAGCAGAAAACAGGTTAACATTTTTGTTAAATTTTTGTAAATATTCATTTAATATCTCCATACCGTTATTATTCTAAGATAAACACTTCACATATTTTCAAAATTACATG
>JAQVBP010000179.1 GCA_028690255.1 Methanosarcinaceae archaeon | reverse complement strand
GAGGGCCCGTATTATTCCTATCCTCAGCAATCAATCCCAACCTCGTTTAAACAAAAAGTCCAGCTCAAAATTCCGGGTCAGGCGACTCAGAAGGTTTTATTCCAAAACCGACCAGATATATGTTTCCGATTTTTCAAGCTTGCCGGGCTTTCAACACCACGGGACGGTTTTTATACGTACAGTTCTCCCTTTCGGCCAGGACTTATTTTTTGCAAATCAACCCCAATTTCCGGCAATTGTTTATTGATTTCGAGTGGAGGAAACGGTGTTCTCCCCGGGCGCGCAGGCGAGCGGCCTTTTCGTGATGAAACAAAGAAATTTCAAACACGCCCCCTGTAAAAATGATCAAATATTAATGTTAACCTGCCGAAGATAGGTTCCAAAAGCCTTCACGTCCGTTTGTTAAAATATAACTCTGTGAAAGGTCTTCAGACCCGGGAAAAATCCTCAAACTCGCCGGTTGGCCGCTTGAATGCGGTATCTACATGCGTCACCCCTGCAAAACGAGGCCCTTCTTTCAGATACTCTACAAAGAGCCGTATGGCGTCAAGTCCTCCTTCCGCAAGTACGAAGACCCGGCCGTCCGAGAGGTTTTTTACATACCCCCTGAGCCCCAGACGGCTGGCCGTATTTTTAGCAAAATTCCGAAAACCCACATGCTGCACCCTGCCTGAAACGTGGATTTCCACACGCACACATTCCCCGCTCATTTTAAAACTCCTCTTTTTTATCCTTTTTCTTCTTTCCTTTTTCTTCTTTCCTCTTTCTTTTCCCTATCCGCCCTCGGGCTCTTAAGAATGTCGGGCCCGCAGGTTCAGATCTACAGGCCCAGATCCCAGGCCCGACTTCCCGACCTCTCTTTTCTGTCCACCGGCAGTTTTTCAGCAGTAACTTTTCAGCAGGGCAAGCAGAAAGGTCCGGACCCTTTCAAGCGAAGGAATGTGAAGTTTTTCCTGAGGGGAATGCGGGGCTCTGATCGTGGGCCCGAGTGAGACCATTTCCAGGCCCTTATACTTTGAGCCTATGACCCCGCATTCAAGCCCTGCGTGTACGACTTCGATTTCGGGCTTTTCCCCGAATATTTTTTCGTAGACGGCGGTGCAGCGGGTCAGCAGGTCGGATTCCATGTCCGGCTCCCAGGCCGGATACCCGTTTTCGTGCCGGACGTTTGCTCCTGCCAGGTTTGCCACGGCCTCGATAATCCCCGTTATTTCGTCCCGCCTTGACCTGAAAGAACTTCTCTGGCTGGAAACGATTTCCACTTCTCCGTTGCCCGTCCGGACCGTTGCCAGGTTGTTCGAGGTCTCCACAAGCCCCTCAACCTCGTCCGACCTCCTGTAAACCCCGTGCGGAAGAGATAGCAAGAGCCCTACGAGTTTTTCCGCAGAGGCCGCAGTCAGGACCCTGTCGGTCGGGACCTTCTTTTCCGAAACCACCCCTTCGGAGCTTTCGGACACCCGGAGCTCTTCGATATCCTCCAGCTCTTCGAACTTCAATCCTAGGCCGGGGTCCGTTCCGGCATATTCCTCCCGCAGCGTTTTTTCGAATCCGGAAAGGAGTTCGCCGGATTCCTCCAGGCTTTCTCTATCCAGCGCAAGAAAAGCCTCGGCAAAGTTAGGGATGGAATTATGGGCGCTTCCCCCGTTTATGAAGACCAGCTTTACTTTTTCCCTCTCCGTTTCCTGCTCTGCCTTCATCTCCCCCGTTTCCTTCAGAAGGAGAGCCAGCCCGCGAGCCAGCACCTGGATGGCATTTGCCCGCTGCTTATGGATTTCGACTCCCGAATGCCCGCCTTTTAGGCCCTCGACGCTGAGCCTGAAAAGCCCGAAACCTTTCCCGGAATCGACCCCCTTCCCGGTATCAAAACCCTGCCCATAATCGAAAGCTTCGTATTCCAGGGGAAGGGTTATTTTCGTGTTTTGCCCCCCGGCACAGCCCACGGTAAAGATCCCTTCTTCTTCCGAATCCAGGTTCAGGAGGATTTTCCCCTCGAAAAAGCCCGGTTCAAGGGCGTTTGCTCCGGTCAGCCCGGTTTCTTCGTCCACCGTAAAAAGGAGTTCAAGCGGGGGGTGTTCGGCCTCTTTGCTTTCCGCAAGCACGAGAGAAAGGGCCAGAGCAATGCCGTTGTCGGCCCCGAGGCTTGTTTCTTCGGCTCTCAGCCAGTCCCCTTCCCGCACGGAGCGGACCGGATCTTTTGAAAAATCATGAAAGGACCCCTGAACCTTCTCACAGACCATGTCCATGTGGCCCTGGAGCACGATTGTCGGGGAGTTTTCCCGGCCTGGACTTGCCGGGACTTTGATCAGGACGTTTTTTACGGCGTCGGTCTTAACCTCGAAGTTTCGGGTTTCGGCCCGGGTTCTGAGCCAGTTTGAGAGCTTTTCTTCATGCTTTGAGCAGCGCGGGATTCTGTTAATTTCCTCAAAGGTTTTCAGGATTTCCTGAGTTTCGGGGTGCATGAAAGCCCGTTTATGTCTGTTCTTATTTATATAGGTCGTTTGAGGACCAGGGCTTTTGGGGCAGGCCCGGCCCGGACTTTCAGTTCACAGAACCTGACTCGATGACTCTTCCGTCCCTCAGCTTTATCACCCTGTCCGTATTTCCGGCCATTTCCGGGTCATGGGTTGTGACCACAAAGCTGATTCCTTCTTCCCGGTTGACCTGTTTCATAAGGGCTGCAATCCGTTTACCGGTCCCGGAATCAAGGTTGCCTGTAGGCTCGTCCGCAAGGATAAGCCTGGGGCGGTTTGCAAGGGCCCTTGCAATGGCAACCCTTTGCTGCTCGCCTCCGGAGAGTTCCGATGGCAGGTGCATTACCCTGTCCTCAAGCCCGACCAGATCCAGCAATTCGGAAGCTCTCTTTTTTTGCAGGGGACGGCTGACCCTGTTAAAGTGCATAGGATAGCAGACGTTTTCAAGAGCGTTCATTGTGGGAATCAGGTTAAAGGCCTGGAAGACAAATCCTACCGTCTGCCTGTGCAGGCGGACAAGGGCTTCCACATTCCCGAAATCGACTTCTTTTCCTTCGATAAACAGGCTGCCTGCGCTCGGTCGGTCGAGGCCGCCCAGAATATTCAGGAGGGTGGACTTTCCGGAGCCTGAGGGGCCCATGAGGGATACGAACTCTCCGCGCTCGACCTTCAGGTCTATTCTGGAGAGGGCTTCCACCTCGGGCCCTGCGCCCGAGGAATAACATTTTGACAGGCCTTTCGTTTCAACCATAACCATATCGGATCTTTCTCCTGACAATTCTGATTCTTTTAACAATCCTGACAATTAATTCACCTTTCCGCTCAGTCATTCCCTATTTTTTTTAGTAAGCACGAGGGCTGCGTTCGTTGCCAGGAGGTAGTCCCCGTTATCCTGAATACTTGCATAATTTCCGGAAACCTCAAGGAAATCGAGGATCTCCCGCTCATCCCAGGCCACCTGCACACTCTCGTTTGTCAGGTATACGTTTTTCCAGACCCCACCTCCTCCAAAAAGAAGCCTTATGATCTCCCCGATTACGGGAATAGGTTTTGTTTTTTCATTAAAAAAGAGCCTGTTCCGGGCCTCTGTCCCGGATGTATAGCCCCCCGAAGGAGATACCGTAATCAAACGCGCGGCTGAGATTTTTTCAGGATCAACGTCTCCTTTGAAATAGGTGGTCATCGTGGCCGCATCAGGGCTTATCCCGTATTCCGCATAGAGCATATCACAGCCTTCGTTAATCCAGTATTCGATTTCCGGGAGCCCCTCCGCTTCATAGACCTGAAGGAGCCCTATGCCCTGCACGCAGAACGTGCTCCCGTCTTCGGCACTGTTTCTAAGCGTAATCGAATACGTATCGGGCTTTGAAATATTCTGATCGAGAGTATAGGCATCCATTCCAGAAAAGAAATCGTACCTGGACACAAAACCCTTGGTATCGCTATACCTTTTTGCCAGGGGGAGGACGGAAAAGTTATTTCCCCTGAAAAGGGTGACGTCGATTTCGGGATAAATACCTTCAAGCTCGTTCTTGCTCCAGACCCAGTACACATAAGCCCTTGCAAATTTTATCTTTCCTCCGGCCGGGGGTTCAAGTTCAAAATTAACCGTATAACGGTCTCCTGGCCTCAGTTCCCCGCTATAGCCGCTGTCCCCTATAGAAAAAACAAGCTCTCCGGGATGTTCGTCATGAACTACGGTTTCGAGGGGACGGTCCCCGGCGTATGATGCCGAAACCGGGAAAGCAAGCATTAAGAGAATATTAAACAAAATCAAACACACTTTCATATTCATTGTTTGCCTCATCTGATTCACTTATGTGTTTATGCGCTTATGCCCACTCACTTCCAAATTTAGGTCAAATACAGGCTAATCCCCGCCATTTCAATGGTGGGATACAGCCATAGACTTCCCAAAATACCATCCAATAATAAAGATTTTAAATCTACACGCCCTAATTATAATAGTCTGATTTTTGCTACCGGAAGTAATAGGCTCAAGTAGGCCAATCAGACTTTGCTCTGAATTTCAAGTAAGAGGTTGTATCGGAAAGTCCTATACGTAAAACTTGAAACGTTGTTGGCGAGACAAGACTAAATCGCCATAGGGCGGTATGACGTGGGTTGAAATTCCCTAGATGCCTTCCATTTTAATGGCGGGAGCCGTCACATTATACATTCCCTTCGAGTCTTCAAACCTTCGACCCTCAGTTTTCTCCTGGTCTATATCTATTCAGCAAATTCCGGGATATTCAGGACCATTGCGCATTTCTCTGCCAGGTCAGGTTTTCGAGCCACGTCCTGTGCAGTTATGACCTTACGCAAATTGCTGATTATTTGGTCTGAAAGGGGTTTCAGTCTCGATTCCGAAGGAGGTGGAGAGCGGCAATTCACTTTATTTTTACTTTCATAGTTACTTCCCCTGAGAAGGTCACATTCTTATCGTCCGCGGGTGGGGGAGAGGGAATTAAAGCACCCTTTCCAGCTTTATACTCCCTGTAGGAAACATTTTCATAGACTGTAATTATGTTCTCCATATCCGAGCTTTTTACGAAAGACTGGCCCCCCAGGCTGGCATATGCATGGGCCTGCGGGGCTCTGTGGGCTCCGAGCTCCTCTGACCTGATATAATATGAAAAAGTCTTACGTTCTTCCGGGGCCAGTACAAAGTCCCAGCTCAAATCCGCATTTTCCTTCCGGGGATTTTCATCCTGAATGGAGTCGTTTACGAGTGTGAACGTTGCAGGTAAGAGGTCAACCAACCTGCCCCTCATAGTCCTGGCCTGAGAATTTTCAACGGAGACAGTAACATAT
>JAQVBP010000026.1:11310-25568 GCA_028690255.1 Methanosarcinaceae archaeon | reverse complement strand
CCGAAGAGCTGGTACATTTTGCCCCGGCCGCCCATGGAATCGAAGGGGGTGTAGTCCAGGTCGTCGAGGTCCAGGTGGAAGCTGGTTGTGATGTAGTCCTTAATCATTCTGAGCCAGTTCATCTGGGCCTCATTGAACTTCAGGGTTCCGGCCTGTTTCCGGAAGGCCCAGGCCTGGAAGTTTTTGTTTACGGTCTGGGGGTAGGGGGTGAGGACCGGGTCTATTTCGGTTATGCGGCGGAGGAGGGAGACGAGGGCTATCAGTTCGTTTCTGGGGGAAGTGCCGTTTACTTTTTCAAGCTGTTCGTAGGCCTGCCAGACCCTGAGGGGGGCAAAATGGGGTTTTTCCAGAGTCAGTTTGGCCAGCACCTCTTTTAACATCGTGAAGGTTATGTCCCGGCGCAGGTAGGGCTGGTTGTAGAAAATCCTGAGGGCTGTTATCTCGTCTTTGTTGGCTTCCAGGTAGGCCCTGAAATCCCTGATCAGGTCGTCCGCTTTTGCGACGGCTTCTTTGTCCCATTCGGCTCTGAGGACCGTGTCGGGGTTTAGGGTGTCGATTATCTGCTCATGGACTCTGCGCACGTTTTCAATGTAGGCGTTTAACTCTCCGGAAAAAGTGGACCTGGCGGAATCAATAAGCTGTTCCCGGGCCTTTTTCTGTGCCTCGGGTTCCGAAAGCTCCGGCTGCCGCTGTTTTATCTCGAAAGCTTCGGAATCAATGAGGTCGGGGTTATAGGCCCCGAGCAGGTCTTTGACCGTCCGGGAAATGGTTTTTCCTCCGGCCTTTTCGGTGAAAGTTGCTTTTTCGTCTTCACTGATCTGTCTTTCCAGCCTTGCCAGCCGGGAGGCCAGGGAAACATAAAGGTCTTCGGACTGAGCCCCAAAGGTCACTGCGGCAAGCAGGTCTTTGAGCGAGGTGCTTTTCTTTCTTTCCAGAGGCCTGCTGTCGGTTTTCAGGGCCTTTGTAACGCCTGTGGCATCCACAATTACAAAATGGGTCTTGGCCGAGACGGCCGAGGTCGTAACCTTTTTCAGGTCATCGAAGCCCAGGGTCCGGGTCCCCCGGCCTTTCATCTGCTCGAAATAATTACGGCTTTTGACGTCCCTCATAAAGAGCAGGCACTCCAGGGGTTTGACGTCCGTACCCGTGGCAATCATATCCACCGTTACCGCAATTCTCGGATTGTATTCGTTTCGGAAAGCTGACAGCACCGATTTCGGGTTTTCTTCCGCTCTGTAAGTTACTTTCTTGCAAAAGGCATTGCCTTCGTTGAACTCTTCCCGCAGGATATTGATAATATCATCCGCATGGCTGTCATTCTTGGCAAAGACCAGGGTTTTCGGGACCTCCTTCCTGCCGGGGAAGATCTCAGGCAGTTTGTCCCGAAACGTCCTTATGACATGCCGGATCTGGCTCGGGTTGACCACGTCCCGGTCGAGCTTCTTTGAAGTATAGGTGAAATCCTCGTCCAGCTGTTCCCAGCGTTTTTTACGGGTAAGTTTTTCCCGCCTGTCCACAAACTCCCGCGCCTTTATCCGGGCTCCGTTTCTGGTGATCTCGGTCTCGATGGTGTAGACATCGTACCCCACATTCACGCCATCCGCCACAGCTTCCTCATGACTGTACTCGCTCACCACGTTCTCATTGAAAAAGCCGAACGTGCGTTTATCGGGAGTTGCCGTCAAACCTATCAAAAAAGCATCGAAATAATCCAGGACCTGCTGCCAGATGTTGTATATGGAACGGTGGCACTCGTCCACAACCACAAAATCAAATTCTTCAATAGGAATCTTCTCATTATATACCACAGGAACCGGTTTCTTTGGCTGCCAGCCTTTTTCAGCCGGGTTTTCTTCCTCGGTTTTTTCGTCCAGCTCCTCGTCCTTCAGAATAGAGTACAGCCGCTGGATTGTGGAAATGCAGACCTGGCTGTCCGGAGCGATATACCCGGAACGCAGGCGCTGCACATTGTAGAGTTCGGTAAACTTGCGGTTATCATCGTTTGGAGTGTAGGCCCCGAATTCCTGCTCGGCCTGCTCCCCCAGGTTTCTGGTATCGACAAGGAAGAGTATCTTTTTGGCATCCGCAAATTTCAGTAAACGGTAGATGAAGGTTATGGCGGTATAGGTTTTTCCTGAACCCGTCGCCATCTGGACCAGGGCCTTCGGGCGGTTGGCCTTAAAGGACTTTTCAAGGTTTGAGATTGCCCTTATCTGGCAGGCCCGCAGCCCTTCGGTCCGCAGCTCAGGCAGGGCAAGGAACCTTTCCCTCAACGTTTTTTCTTTTTTGAGAGCTTTCTCAAATGTCTCGGGCCGGTGAAAGGAAAAAACAGGTCTGGACCTTGGTTTGGGGTCACGCTGGTCCGTGAACCGCGTAAGTTTTCCGGTACTCTCGTACACAAAAGGAAGGGGGTCATTGTCCAGATACTTTAATTTGCTTGAAGCATATTCGCCGGACTGTTCCTCAACAGCGGTTATGTGCTGGCCTTCTTCGTCCCTTTTTGCCTCAATGATTCCAACAGGCTTTTTATCAACAAACAGAACATAATCGGCCGGCCCCACATCGGTCAGGTACTCCTTAACCGCAATGCCCCTGGCAGCCCTCCAATCGATCCCTGTCTTTTCCTGCACTACCCAGCCGGAATCCTTTAATTTTTTATCGATGTTATTTCTGGCCTTCTGCTCCGGAGTCTGGTTATTGCTCATGTGTTTGTACCCGTTGATGTTCTTTTCATTATTTTTTTCCCGGATTGGACTGCCGGGGCTGGCACCCGTTCGTTAAACACAAAGTGTGACAGTCACAATTAAGAAAAATATTGTTTTCGCAGGCCCTTTACCTTGAACTAAAGTTCCGTAACCTGTTAATAATACTCAACCCCACAATTTATAATTTTGTTATTACATATATCCAATCCACAACTCTTTTCGTTTCAGCTTTTTTTTAGATTTCGAGCTTTTACAGACCTTTTTATCCAGAGCTTCACCTCCCGATACAGGGCCGTTTTATTTCCTACCTTCTACAACTTTTTTCACAGGCCACACAACTCAAACAACTTCAAACTCCGGCCTTCATTAATGTTAAGTATTATTGTGTAGACAATTATTGTTGTGACAATTAAAACTGGGTTTGTCAACAGGAAAACCGAACTCGAATATATTGAAAGGGAATTCGGGAAAGGGGACTTTCGTTTTATATCGATAATCGGAAGACGCAGACTTGGAAAGACCCGCTTCATAGGAGAATTTCTGAAAGGAAAATCCGGCTTCTGCTATATACTCGTGCCCGAGCTCAATGACCCGGATGTACGGCTTGAGGTTGCCAGGAGTTTTTATGAGAAGTTTGGGATAAGCTTTTTCGGGACGCCTTCCTGGGATGAAATTTTTGAAAAATTGTTCCGGTATTCCCTGAAAGAGAGGGTTATCGTCGTATTTGATGAGTTCCAGAGGTTTGCGAGGATCAATAAGGGCATCTTTTCTTATTTACAAAAAAACATCGACAGATACGCTTCGCAGTCCGGGCTTTTTCTGCTGGTTTCCGGCTCCTCCATTGGCATGATGCAGGAGATTTTTGAACATGCGGCCCCGCTCTACGGGAGGAGGACGGGGCAGATGGGTTTCGAGTCTTTCAGGTTTTTTGCTCTGGAGGACTGGTTCCCCGAACTTTCGGTGGAGGACAGAGTATATATTTATGCAATTTACGGGGGCACCCCGAAGTATCTGGAAGAGATAGAGTCCGGCGAACTCAGGGAAAACCTCGGAAAACTGCTTTCCAGGACCGGAGTGCTCTACAATGAACCTGAAACCCTGCTCAAGACTGAGATTTCCGAAAGTAACACCTATTTTAACATATTGAAAAATATTTCCGCAGGAACAGCAAGGCCGTCGGAAATTGCGGAAAAGTCGGGAATAAAGGCAACATCAATTGATTATTACCTTAAAGTCCTGATAAATGACCTGGACCTTGTCAAAAAGGAGGTGCCGGTTTGTGAAAAGAAAGCTTCGAGAAAAGGGATCTACCTGATGAACGATTCTTTTTTCAGGTTCTGGTTCCGCTTTGTCTACCCGAACCTCTCCGAACTTGAGATCGGAAACCCCGGGCGTTTGCTTGATAAAATAGACGCCGAACTTGATACCTTCACAGGCCAGGCCTTTGAGGAGATTTCCAGACAGTTCCTGATCGAGCTGAACAGGGCGGGAAAACTCCCCTTCACCTTTGGAAAAATCGGAAGGCAATGGGGTAAATTCCAGGGCGAAGCCGGAAAAAATACCTACGAAATCGACCTTGCGGCCCTGAACGAAAACACGAAGGAAATTCTCTTCTGTGAATGCAAATGGCAAAAACAGAAAATTGGCCCCGAAGTCCTGGCCCAGCTCATCGAAAAAGCAAAGTATGTCAACTGGCACGACAAAGATCGAAAAGAATATTTTGCCGTAATTTCCAGGGCCGGGTTTACGGAAAAGGCAGAGATGTTTGCTGAAGAAAAAGGGGTTTTTCTTTTTACTCCAGAAGATTTTGAAGGAATTCGGGCGTAAAGAACCACAGATGGACACGGATACGCACGGATTGAAGCCATCCGTATTTATCTGTGTTAATCCTTGCTTTATGTCCTCTAATTTTGGACTCTATACACCAGAAACCCCTGTCTTGAATCCTGAACTCTGCTTTTTTTGGATATATGTAAACCATTTTGAACCTGTTTTATTATGGATATTAGTTCAAAAACGTCCTCAATTGAAATTATATTATTTTAATGTTAACCTGTAAACTATAGGGTTAAAATTTGATGAAAGAACGTTTCTTTTTTAAAAAATCAATAACTTTATATTGAAACTCATTTAATTTAACACATACAATGAATTATAATCGTATGAACTATTTTGATTTTATATTTTAAATAGATGAATTGGTGTGAAAATGTTTCAAAAAAGATCGATCTTACGGATATTATCTTTTCTTTTGATCGCAATCACCTGCACAATACCCCTGGCGGAACCCGTTTTTGCGGAAGAGGCCGGGATTCTGAGGAGTTTTTCGACTGAAAACCCGGGCCCTGGAGAGGAGTTTGATGTCATCCTGGTGGTTTCGGGGCTTGAGGCTGCAGGGATTGTGGAAAACATCCCCGAAGGGTTTGCCTATGTCGAAACCCTCTATCCGGGGGAGGCCCAGGTAAACGCCTCAGGCCAAAACCTTGTGTTTTCGGTGCTGGATGACGAGAAAATCGTATACAGAATAAAAGCTCCGGAAGAGGGTTCCGGGACTTTCGAAGGCAAATGGAAGGACTTTCTGAACGGAGCGGAAGGAACTATTCAAACCTCCGGGGTTAAAGTGGACCCCGGTGCCTCAGCCGCCGAAGCCGGACCAGACTCCGCAGAGCCCCGTTCCTCCGGGGAAGGCCCGAATCCCGAAACCAGCCCCCTGGGGATTGAAATCCTGCTGATGGGTGGCCTGGCAGCAGCAGCGGCTGAAAAGAAGAGAAGGAAATGAAAAAGGAGAGCTCAAAATGCAACAAGGCATAAAAAAGACCCTGATATGTACCTTACTCCTCCTGTTCCTGGCCTGCACCCCGGGAATAACGGCAGCCGTAGCGGCAGAAAACTCCGAAAATGGAGCTTTAGCCGGAACTCAGGCCGGAACTCAGGCCGGAACACAAACCGAAGGCCTGCAATCAAAAGGCGAAATCTCGGAGAACATACTCGCGTATATGCAGGCCGTCTACCTCGGGATGGACCTGCCACACCCGGACGAAGCCACCCTCTCAAAAGCAGCCTCGACTTACCTCGGGCAGCTTGAACAGACAAAGGGCACAGTCCTCAAAATAGCGACCCCGAACGTGGTCAAATCAGCCTCCTTGATCGGGGATTACTCCCTGGGGATTTTTGCCCACCTCTCAAATCCGCCTCTTATGAAAATGGACGAAACCGGGAAACTTGTCGGGCAGCTCGTAGACAGGTACGAGGTCTCCGAAAACAACACCAGATGGACCTTCTACCTCAAAGAGGGCCTGTACTGGAGCGACGGGAAAAAGGTCAGCCCTAAAGATGCGGAATTTACAATTTGCTACTACGGAGAAAAGACTCCCTCGGCCCGCTGGATCAACGACACACTGGAAAGCTCGGCCGTTTCGGAAGCCGACAATTCCGTGACCTTCAAATTCAACAAACCCTACACCCGGATCAATCTGGAATTCGCAACCTACAACATCCTGCCCTCCCATGTCTGGGAAAAGATCGAAAACCCGCAGGAATACGTAAACGAAGGGCCCTATGTGGGCTGCGGGCCTTATTTCCTGAAACAGATAGACCTTACGGCCGGGAAACTGGTTTTCGAGAGAAACCCCTACTGGAAAGGCCAGGCCCCGGCTTTTGAAAGCGTGGAAATTCACTTTTACTCAAACATCGACGTCGCAACCCTTGCTCTGGAAAACGGGGACGCTGATACCTATTACAAATACGCGTCCTCCTACCCCTATCCCAATATAGAGCAGCTAAAAAAGACCGGCAAATTTGATTTCCTGGAAAAAACCAACGTCGGACTAATCTTCCTTGGCCTTAACCTCAAAGAAGCCCCCCTCTCGGACCGGGCTTTCAGAGAAGCCCTTTCCTATGCCATAGACTACGAAGAACTTGCAGCCCTTGAGGCTCTCGGATACGGAGAGGTCCCAAACCGCGGCTTTGTCCCCCCTTCAATGGAATATTTCAAAGAAACTGAAAAACTCGAATACAACCCGGCCCTGGCAAAAGAGTTGCTGCAAAAGGCAGGGTATGAAGACAGGGACAAAAACGGAATCCTTGAAAATAAAGCCGGGGAAGACATCCGGTTAACGCTCCTGGTAAGGCAGGACTACGCCAGGACAGCCGAGCTCCTCTCGGAATACATTGAAGGAATAGGGCTTGGAATCGACGTAAAAAACGTTGACAGGGATACCTGGTTTACGCTCAAGGATGATTACCAGTACGACCTTACCGTGACCCGTTCGACTCCCTGGGGCATGCTCATGCATGCAAGCTGGGGCAGCGGCTACTTCGACTCAAGAAGAAGCGGGCAGGGCGTCCTGCACAACCTGGATGACCCCGCCTTCCTGCAACTCTGCGATGAGCTCCTGGCAACCACGGACCCGGCCGAACTTGAAAGCTCTGCGCACGAGCTTCAGACCTACTACGCGGAAAACCTGCCTGCCATTCCCCTTTACTGGAACAGGGTTGTAACGCCCTTTAACAGGGAGTTTGAAGGCTGGTATGCAGACCCTCTTTACGGGATTTACAACCAGGATACTTTTGTTAAGGTCAGGAAAAGTACTGCCTGAGGGGGAAGCAAACGATGGAATGGACGAAAAACAGGCTGCTCGGGATTGCAGCCCTTTCCTTACTTTTTATAAGCGGCCTTTTTCTGGTCCTGTCCCCTTCGGACGAAGAAGGCCGGGTTGACTTCGAAGCCTCCGGGTCGGGCGGGGAAACGGCCGTGGGAGCGGATGCAGGAATAAATGCAGGAATAAATGCAGGAATAAATGCAGGAACAGATGCAGGAACAGATGCAGGAACAGATGCAGGAATAAATGCAGGAACAGATGCAGGGTCAGCTGAAACCGTATCTGCCGGGTCCGAAAAAGTTTTGAAGATCGCAACCCCGAATGTCATTAAATCCGAATCCCTGATCGGGGACTACTTCCTTGGTATTTTTGCCCACCTGTCCAACTATCCTCTCATGCAGCTGTCCGAAACCGGCAAACTTGAGGGCCGGCTGGCTGACCGGTACGAGGTCTCGGAAGATCATACGGAATGGACTTTCTATATAAAAGACGACCTTTACTGGAGTGATGGGGTAAAGGTTAGCCCCGAAGACGTTCGGTTCAGTGTTCTTTGCTACGCGAAAATCCCCACGGGCCGCTGGATCAACGACACCCTTGAAAGCTCGGCCGTCTCGGAAGCTGATAATTCCGTGACCCTGAAATTCAATAAACCTTACACCCGGATCAATCTGGAATTCGCAACCTACATGATCCTGCCAGAGCACGTCTGGGAAAAGATCGAAAACCCGGCGGAATACACGAGCAAAGGCCCCTATGTGGGCTGCGGGCCCTATTATCTGGAAAACATAGACCTTGCAGCGGCTCATCTCATATTCAGGAAAAACCCTTACTGGCAGGGGAAAACCCCGAATTTTGACGTTCTCGAGATTGACTGGTACGGAAGTGAAGATGCCGCCTGCCTGGCCCTTGAAAAAGGAGATGCCGACACCTACCACAAATACGCGGCTTCCTACCCTTACGCCAGCATAGAACGTCTTGAAAAAACCGGGACCTTCAATTTCGTAGAAAAGGACAGCATAGGCCTGTGCTATCTCGGAATCACCTTAAACGAAGCTCCTCGCTCGGACCCGCTCTTCAGAGAAGCCCTTGCTTTTGCCATTAACTACGAGGAAATCATCAGACTCGATACCCTGGGGTACGGAGCTGTCCCGAACAGAGGCCTGGTCCCGCCGGGAATGGAATACTACAAACCCACGGAAAAATGCAGCTATGCCCCTGAAAAAGCCAGGAAAATCCTGAAAGATGCGGGGTATGCGGACAAAAACAATAACGGAATTCTTGAGGACAAAAGCGGAAAAGACATTTGTCTGCAGCTTATGATCCGCCAGGACTATGAAAGAGACGCCGAGCTTTTGCAGGAGTATTTCAGGGCTGTGGGAATTGATGTGAAAATCGAAAACGTTGATAGAAACAACTACAACGACCGCAAGGATTCCTCCGGGTACGAACTTGTCTTTTCCAGGGCCACTCCCTGGGGCATGTTGATGCATGCGGGTCTGGGTACCGGGTACTTTGATTACAGGCGCTACGGCTACATTGACGACCCAGAATTTACGGGGCTTTGCGACCGGCTCCTGAACACAACGGACCCCGATAGCCTGAAAACTGCTTCGTACGCCCTTCAGGATTACTACGCAGAAGAGCTGCCGGTAATTCCGATTTACTGGAAAAAGATAGTTGTGCCCTATAATAAAAAGTTCGAAGGCTGGCACTATAACAATATGGACGGGATCTACAACCCCGAAACTTTCCTTGACCTGCATGAGGTCTGATTCGGGGCAACCCGAAACTTTCCCCCTGGTTTTTGCCCCTTAAAAAAAAGGTGATAAGCTTGCACTCAGCGGTTAAAAAAACGTTAAGGTATCTGAGTTCCTTTGCCCTCATAGTAACCCTCAACTTTGCCCTGCCCAGGTTCATGCCGGGGGACCCCGTAAAGAACCTCATAGGGGAGGACGTCTATGTTTCGGAGGCCGTGATGGAGGAAATTCGGACCGAACTTGGCCTGAACAGGCCCCTTATCGAGCAGTTTTCAGCCTATCTTCAGGGCCTGCTCCGATTTGACCTCGGGTATTCTTACCACCTGCACAGTCCCGTTTCCGAAGTCCTGCAGGCCCGTATCGGCTGGACTCTCCTTTTAGTAGGAGTTTCCGTGGTCCTGGGGGCAATCCTCGGAATTCTGCTCGGAGCGTATGCGGGCTGGAAACCGGAAACAAAGCTGAACCGCGGGATTTACTGCGGGTTTATTGCGATTTCCTGCACCCCTCCCTATTTCCTGGCTCTGCTTTTCCTGGGAATCTTTGCCTTTAAACTCGGGCTTTTTCCTTTCAAAGGCTTTTACGACACTCCGACTATCGGAAGTGTCGCTTATCACCTCTTTTTACCGGTGAGCGTGCTGGCCCTTTTTTCCGCATCCAGGAACTTCCTGGTTATGCGGGGAAGCGTCATTCAGGAAAAAGAGCAACTCTACGCCCTTTACGCCCGGGCAAAGGGCCTTTATGATACGTCGATTCTCTTCCGGCATGTCGTAAAGAATGCCTCCCTGCCGATAATTACCCTGCTTGCCCTTGATTTCGGGTTTCTTTTCAGCGGAGCGCTTTTTATCGAGATAGTCTTTTCCTTAAACGGTATGGGGACCCTGATCTATGACGCAATAATAGGCAAGGACTATCCCCTGCTTCAGGGTGCGTTTCTGGTAATCGCCCTTTCGGTCCTGCTTGCAAATATTTTTGCGGACCTGCTGTATGCCGCGGTCGACCCGAGGGTCAGGAGGCCTGCCTGATGCAAAAAGAAACATGTGTGCATGAAAAAGAACCATGTGTATACGAGGACGTCGAGTTGCAAAGAGAAGCCCGTGTACGGAAAAAAGCCTGCATAAAGAAGGAAGCATATCTAGAGAAGGAGCCCGGAATACCTGACGTGGGATACGTTCAAAAAAAAGCCCCCGGACAGAAAGAGGTAGACATTCTAAAAAAAGCCCCCGGACAAAAAGAGGTAGACATTCTAAAAAAAGCCCCCGGACAGAATGAAGCATACATAAAGCAAAGAACCTGGCAGGAGAAAATCCCGGTTTTCCGACAACCAATCATATATCTGCAGAAATACGGAAAGTTTTTGGGAACATTTAACCGGGCCGGGCTATTTCTGCTTTTATTTTTCCTCTGCATGGCCCTTCTGCCTTCCTTTTTCGCTCCATATTCCCCGGCCGAACGTTTCACACCCTACGAAGCTCCTTCCGTCTCCCATTTCCTGGGCACCAATGATATAGGAAACGATATTCTGTCAGAACTTTTCTACGGAGCCAGGATCTCAATGATGGTGGGCTTTGCTTCGGCCTGTATTTCCACTTTAATCGGCCTTACGATAGGGCTCTTATCAGGGTATTTCCGGGGCTGGGTGGATGAGCTTCTTATGGGTTTCACTGATGTGGTGCTCATCCTTCCCAAAATCCCCCTGATTATTATCCTGGGGGCGTTCCTGCACCCGAGCGTCTGGATCCTGATCCTTGTCCTGGGCCTTCTTTCCTGGGAGTCCCTTGCGAGAATTGTCCGGGCAAAGACTCTGCAGATCAGGGAATCCGGCTATGTCAAAAGTGCCCGGGGTATGGGTTTTAGCCCTTTTCATATAATGAGCACGGACATTATCCCGAATATTGTCCATGTTGTCCTTCCCAAATTCATGCTTGCAACGGCTTCGGCAATGATTTCCGAAGCTTCCCTCTCCTTCCTGGGGCTCGGGGACACAAGCATGAAAAGCTGGGGGATGATGCTTTCTTTTGCTTTTTCCAGAGGGGGGTTTATCAGGGAAATGTGGTGGTGGTACATGCCCCCCGGCCTTTGCATTACTCTCTGTGTCATGGCTATAGCGCTCGTAGGATTCGGGTTCGAACCCAAAGCCGGGGATACGGAAAAACAGGTTGTTGATATTTGATGAAGCCTTTACTTGAAATAGAAAAGCTCCGGGTCTCCTTTGAAGGGGAAAGGCCCGTAAATGTACTTTCGGGAGTGTCTTTTTCAATTCAAAAAGGGGAGACTCTGGCCCTTGTAGGGGAATCGGGCTGCGGAAAGTCCGTAATTGCCCATGCGGTCATGCGCCTGCTCCCCTCCGAAGCCAGGGTAAAAGGCAGTGTCCGTTTTAAAGGAACGGAGCTGCTGGAGCTGGATGAAAAAAGGATGTCGGCTCTGCGAGGCAATGAGCTTGCAATCATTTTCCAGAACCCCTCCCATGCCCTGAACCCGGTTTACTCCATAGGCCGACAGCTTGCAGAACCTTTGCGTGTTCATCAGAAGCAGGGAAAACCCGATCCTTCCCAAAAAGTCCTGAAAGCCCTTAAACAGGTTGGCTTTTCCAGACCCGAACACTACATGAAATATTACCCGTCCTGGTGTTCGGGAGGAATGAACCAGCGTTTTTTAATTGCGACCTCGACCATACTCGGGCCCGAACTGCTGATCGCAGACGAGCCCAGTAAGGGGCTTGACCCGGACCGCATAAAGGAGGTTGAACGGGAACTCCGGGCGCATCCGGGCGCAGGTAAAACCGCCCTGCTGCTGATTAGCCATGACCTGGGGTTTGTACGGCGGCTTGCGGACAAAATTGCGGTCATGTATTCCGGGGAAATCGTGGAACTTGCAGAAGCTGCTGATTTTTTTGAGCAGCCGCTGCATCCCTACTCCCTGGGGCTGCTCGGGAGCCTTCCGGAAAACGGCTTTGTCCCTATCCCGGGCTCGGCCCCGGCACTTAGCGATCCCCCTTCCGGGTGCAGGTTCCATCCCCGCTGTCCTTACGGAGAAAAACGCTGTTTACAGGAACATCCTCGGCTGAAAGACACAAAAGGCAGGTTTGTGAGGTGTTTTCTTTGTCCCTGAAAATTAAAAACCTGTCCAAAAAGTACGGGGCCGGACTCTTCAGTGAAGGAACTGAGATTTTCCGGGAGGTTTCATTTACCCTTGAAGCCGGGAAAACCTTCGGACTCATGGGCCCGTCCGGGGTGGGAAAAAGTACGCTCGGGAGAATCACTGCCGGGCTGGAAAAACCCACGGACGGTGACGTGTTTTATAAAGAAACTTCGATTTTCGGGTTAGCGGGGGCGGAAAGGACGGCCTTTCGCAGGAAGGTCCAGCTGATGTTTCAGGACCCCACGGACGCCTTTAATCCGAGAAAAAAAATAGACCGTTCGATCTTCGAAATCCTGAAACTGATCAAAATCCCGGAGCCAGAGAGACCTGATAAAACCAGAACGATGCTCGAAACCATCGGCCTTTCGGAAGAGGTCCTCTCCCGCTTTCCGGCCCAGCTCTCGGGAGGACAGCTCCAGCGGCTGGCCCTTGGCAGAATCCTGCTTCTCGAACCTGCTTTTATAGTACTCGATGAACCCACTTCAGCTCTTGACGTTTCGGTCCAGGCCCAGGTCCTGCATCTCCTGAAACAGGTACAGGAGAAGTGGAGAATCGGCTATCTGCTGATCTCCCACGATGAGGCAATCATAAATTTCATGTCCGACAGCCGCGGGTTACTTGAAAACGGAAAGCTGCGGGTTCTGGACTGAAATACAATGGTTCTTCCCCCGTTCTCCTGAGTAGATTCTTTCCTGGGTAAGATTGGTACTGCGATTCCTAATTATGTGCATAAATTCACAAATTTTGACTCTGAAATCGACCTGCCTGTTAACGTAAAGAACCCCAGATGGATACAAATAAACACGGATTTAAGCCATCCGTGTTCATCTGTGTTTATCCGGGATTTTTTTAAATTAAATCTCGAACTTGAGGAAATCCAATGGAAAAATTATCCGAAATAAAACCTTGAGGAAATACAATGGAAAAATTATCCGAAATAAAACCACCCCTGGAAGATAAGAGCCAGTACCTGAGAGAACTTGCCTCGAATTTTAAGAAAGGCCAGGTCTTTCAGGTGGCCCTTGAACTTGACATCTTTACGCAACTCAAAACTCCCCGGACTGCGGAAACCCTTTCGAAAGTGATTGGTACCGCCCCGGAGATCACGGGCAGGTTTCTGGACGTGCTCACGGCCCTGGGTCTGCTTGATAAAATGGACGGAACATACACAACCAGCCCGGAATTATATCCCTTCCTCTCCCCCGAAGAACCGTACTATTCAAAACAACTCCTGCTGGGAGATGAAGAATGGGAAAACTGGCTTGCTCTAAAGCAGCTCCTTAAAACCGGAGGGCTCCGGCAAAAGGAGGGTGATGAATACCAGTACCCTTACGAAGAGGAATTAATGGAACAGATTGCCCGGACTTCGCTGCTCGGCCGGCTGCAAAAGACCCTGAAGGCCATATGCGCATTTCCGGAATTTAAAACCGCTCGAAGCCTGATTGACCTTGGGGGCGGGCACGGGCTCTTCGGAATAGGGCTTGCCCAGGAGAATCCGGAACTTGAGGTGACGATCTTCGACCGTCCGGGAATTGCCGGGCTGAGCCGGACTTATATCAAAAAGTACGGGATGGAAGCCCGGGTCCGGGCTGTTGAAGGGGATTATGTAACGGACGAGCTCGGGACAGGCTTTGACCTTGCCCTTGAACTCTGTTCCTTTGAAGGGAACCTGGCCCAGGCCCGGCAATTCTACCGGAACGTATACTCGGCCCTGGGGCCGGGAGGACTTTTTATCATCCAGACTTTCGAGCTTGATGCGGACAGGACAGGCCCTGTGCTCCCCCTGCTCCATGACCTTTACAAAAAAATGGCGAGCCGAAATATGTACATTATGGACACGGGAGAAATTACAGGGCTTTTGAAGGATTCCGGGTTTGAAAACGAAAAAGTACTGAACTTTTCCGAAACAGGGCTTTGTTCTCAGCTTGTCGTTGTAAGAAAGGGTAAAAAGCAATCAACTGTCCGGGATTAAACCTCAATGGAGATTCTTGATATCCTGGAAAAGGGCCGGATTATTGAGGTATGAATTGAGGTATGAATTGAGGTATGAATTGAGG
>JAQVBP010000026.1:7640-11210 GCA_028690255.1 Methanosarcinaceae archaeon | reverse complement strand
GTTGTAAGAAAGGGTAAAAAGCAATCAACTGTCCGGGATTAAACCTCAATGGAGATTCTTGATATCCTGGAAAAGGGCCGGATTATTGAGGTATGAATTGAGGTATGAATTGAGGTATGAATTGAGGTATGAATTGAGGTATGAATTGAGGTATGAATTGAGGTATGAATTGAGGTATGAATTGAGGGGTAAACCCCTCCATTTTTATAACATTCTCTAAAATAATCATTAATGATTTCAGAAAAAGGAAAGGCTGACCCCTTCAGGAAACTCAGGTGGAATGACTTCCAGGCCTGGGCGGGAGATAAGGCCACTGCAAAAGGGATGAAATACCAGGATGAAGGCCGGGTAGAAGAAATAAAGCGTACTCCGGAAGGGGGGCTGGTTGCCAGGGTAAAGGGGAAGGCCGCCTATTTCACGGAAGTTTCTCTGGAAAGCGGGAAACTTAGCTCCACCTGTACCTGTCCGGTCGGACATGACTGCAAACACGGGGTTGCAACCGTACTTGAATACCTTGAACTCGTCGAGCAGGAAGAAGAAGTTTCCGTTGCTTTTGAAGGGGACCCCTTGCTTATAATGGCCAGACAGAAACCTGCTCTGAAAATCGGAAAAAACCGGGATTCATATCAGGTTTCCCGAACGGAACTGCGGACGTATCTGGGGCAGCTGGAAAAAGAGGCACTTGTTGATCTTTTAATGAATTTATCGGATAGGGATTCCCTGCTTTTAAGACACCTCCGGGATATACTCAACCTTGCTTCGGGGGATACGAAGGAAACGGTCGTGGGTATATACTCTGAACTGGAAAAGCTCTGGGAGGACGCCAGAAACTATAATTACAGGGATTATGATTCCTCATTTCCTGATTTTTCAAATGTACGAAACCGGCTGGAAAGCCTCCTTGAAGCCGGCCATGCCGATGAAGTTGCAGATATAGGGCTGAAAATTCTGGAAGGCTATGAGGAAGTCGCCCTTTATGATGAAGAAGAGGGGGTCGGCATGGAAGTCGGAGAATGCCTGGAGGTGGTGACCAAAGCCCTCCTGCAATCGGAAAGTCCGGCTCACGAAAGAATGCTCAGAGTTCTGGACCTCGAATTAAAAGACGAACACGACTTATTTGAGGGGGATGACTTCTGGGATTCGGATTTTCCTGCCCCGGAATGGAACCGCTTTTCCGAGCTCCTTAAAGGCAGGCTGGATGCGATTGACAGCGAAAAAGACCTCTCATATTCCGACCGGGGCCGGGACCGGCTCGTTGAACGGAGGGTCCTTGCCCTGGAGAAAGCCAAAAATTTTGACGATGCAATCTCCCTTTGCGAAGAGGAAGCAGAAGCAGGCGCGGAATGGAGCTACGTCCGGCAGGTCAAAGTCTTGCTTGCCGCAGGGCAAAAAGAAAAGGCAGAAGACAGGATCTATCAGGGAGTCAGGGAAACCAGGAAATCACACCCGGAAATTGCCCATGAACTCTTCCAAATCCTCCTTGAAATCAGGGAAAATGAAGAAAACTGGCTTTATTTAGCCGCCCTTAGGGCCGAAGAGTTTTTCAGGCACCCTTCTCTGGAATATTACACGGAGCTGCGGGGTGCAGCAAAAAAAGCGGGGGTATGGGAGAAAGTCCGGGAAGCTGTCCATTCCTATCTGGAAAGCGGAAACCTGCCCATAGACAGGCCCGGCCCCGAAGAAGAGCCTTCAAGCCTGCCCGGTATCCTTCCGAAGACAGGTCTGACGGACAGGGCTTCGTTCAGGAAAATCAATGCTCCTGCCCTTGACCTCCTGATCGACATAGCCGTCGAAGAAGAAAACCCCGATGAAGTGGCCAGATGGTACCGAGTCCGGAAAAAAAGGTCTAAAAATGGGGAAGACAGGCGTTTTACCAGGAGGGAGAGAATTGCCCGCGCCGTCCTGGACAAATATCCGGAGATTGCAATTGAAATCTGGGTCAGTATTGCAGAGGAACTTATCGCCAGAAAAAAGACGGACGCATATGAAGCTGCTTCCATCTATCTCCGGATGGTCAGGAATGCGATGGAAGCCGGGGGAGAAAAAGCCGAATGGGAAAGCTATCTCAGGGAGATAAGGGAAAAGAACAGGCTCAAGAGAAATCTGCTTCAAATCCTCGATACGCTGGAGAAAGACAGAATCATTGATATATGATCCACATTTCTTTCCGCCGGAAAGTTAAAGCCGGATATTTAGGAGAAAAACAACGAAGTTGCGGGCTAAAATACGAAAAAAATTGCTGAAAAGAGCGATATGTATTTATATATATTTAGGTAAGAAATAAAATTGAGAATCGTATCAATTTTTGATGTGAAGCTCAAACCAGCGTTTCAAAATTACTTGTAATAAACCATAAGCAAAAACGAAACCAAAGGAGTTGAAAGAATATGGCAGCAAAAGTAAACCAGGATGAATGTACCGGCTGTGGAAGCTGTGTGGACGAATGCCCTGTAGAGGCAATCACACTTGACGAAGACGAAGGCTTTGCAGTAATTGACGCAGACGAATGCGTGGACTGCGGAGCTTGCATCGACACATGCCCCTCTGAAGCAATCGAAACCGAATAAACGGACTTACCCTGACTTAGAGGATCTCTGCCCTCGATTCAAACCCGGGGCCCCCTCAAAAACTCCGGAAAAAACGGGATGAAGGCAGAGCAGTTCGCAAAAACTGCAGTAATATTCATCCCGCCTTACCTTTCATGAAACCTTTAGCAGGATTACCCGTGCTTCAGGAAAAATTGCATTTTCTGAAAAACTATCTTTTCTGAAAAACCGTGCCTCTACGGAAAAGGCCGCAGTTCAGAACCTCCAGGCCTTAAAAACCGAGGCCCATTCCTCAGCTCTTTTCTCGGAAAACCTCCGGTTGGCCCCGCTCGATGAGGGCAGGATCTTTGTCTCGTAGCCCGGTTCCTTCAGGAAAGGGGCGTATTTTCCCGCCATTTTGCCGTTAAAACAGATCAGCCTGAGCCCCGGGGCAAGGTTCTTTAATTTTGAAAAATCGTTTACCTCAGGGGGGGAGGGGGTTCCCCGGATCTCGGAGTCGAGACTTCCCGTCCGTTCTCCGGCCCTGAAAACATCCCAGAGCCCTATATGGTGTTTCCTGAGGATTCGGATCCGTTCTTCATAACCAGAACTTACAAGGTCTTCTCTGATTGCCTTTCCAAGCAGCCTCCAGAAATCGTTGCCCGGATTTCCGTAGTACTGCTGCTTTCGGATTGACTCATCACTCGGAAGGGAGCCGAGAATAAGGACTTCGGTGTGTTCGTCCAGAACAGGGAGAAAACCACACTTTTTCATGCCTGAATATTGAATTTTAACCTTATTTCAGGTTTTCCGGTTCCGGCCTCTCAGAACAGAAACAGGACGGAAACCGGCCCGAATGTAAGTCTTTAAAAGGGTATATTTTAAATTAAGGAAAGAGTCGAAGGAAAAATATACCAGCTAACCACCGCCAGAAAGAAGTTTTATGTTTTTTGATGGAATTTGATGGATTTTGATTATGTTTGATTATATTTGATGGATTTTGATTATGTTTGATTATATTTGATGGATTTTGATTATGTTTGAT
>JAQVBP010000026.1:0-7540 GCA_028690255.1 Methanosarcinaceae archaeon | reverse complement strand
CTAACCACCGCCAGAAAGAAGTTTTATGTTTTTTGATGGAATTTGATGGATTTTGATTATGTTTGATTATATTTGATGGATTTTGATTATGTTTGATTATATTTGATGGATTTTGATTATGTTTGATGGAGTTTGATGGGGCCGATTGGAGCCTAATGGAGCCGGATTTTATGAAAATACTGCTATTCATGTGTGGGGAGGGCCTCGGACACACGAGCCGTTGCCTTGCCCTCGGAAAAGAGTTTCTGGCCGCAGGCCATGATGTCCATTTCGGGGCGTACGGTTACTCAAAGGAACTTATTGAAAAAACTGGGTATAAGGCCCATGAAATCCCGCCCGAGCTGACTCTCGTAGGGGATAAAGGAAGCCTCAGCCTGAGTAAATCCATAGGGGCGACCTTTAGGAACGGACAGCTTTTCGGGGGCGCAGAGCTTCGAAAGCTTTTAAAAAAGCTCGAACCTGACGTGGTACTCTCGGACGGCTACTACCTGGGAATCCTGGCTGCAAAAGCCCGAAAAATTCCGGTCTATATTATTGCCCATCAGTTCAACATGATAGAGTTTTTCGAGGGAAAAGGCCCTCTTACAGGATTTCTCGGAATATTTGTCAAAAAATTTTATACGCATATATTCAGCGGAGTTGACGGAATAATAGTCCCCGATTTTCCGCTTCCATATTCGGTCAACAGGCGGAACTTCACTCTTTCAAGAGAGCTTAACGACACAATCTTTTTCAGCGGTCCTATAATCCGGCAGAGCTACGCCGAGATTGAGGCAAAGGTCCTGAAAAGCCCGAACATCCTTTGCACTATAGGAGCTTTCGGATACAGGGCTGCAATTTTTAAAAGTGTCCTGGAAGCTGCAAGGCTCGATCCCGGTATAAACTACAGTTTCATCCTGGGGCCCGGAATCAGCTCTGAAGAATTGCCTGAAAGACCTGGTAATGTTGAGTTCGTGGAGTTTACGGACAACCCCTTCCCCTATTTTAAAGGCTCGGATGCCGTTATTACCGCAGGCGGACATAGCACCCTCCTGGAAAGCCTGAGCTTCGGGCTCCCGGTTCTCTCCTTTCCGGACGAAAGGCATAACGAGCAGGAAAACAACGCGACCGTGCTTGAAGAAAACGGGTATGGCAGGCGCATGAGCTACCTGACCAGGCCCGAGGTCATCCTGGCCTGCATAAGGGAAGTCCTGGAAGCCGAAAATTACAGGGAAAAAACCGAAAGGCTCAGAAAGCTTGCGGAAGCCCTTAATGGGCCGGGGGCCGTTAGAGAATTGCTGGAATCCAGGATAGAGCCCCAAAGCTCCGTAGAAATCAGATAAACCTATATATTGAAAAAACTCCATCTGTAGGAAAAAAGAGTGGTGTTTTTATGAGGATAATGATTTTCATGTGTGGGGAGGGCCTCGGACACACGAGCCGTTGCCTTGCTCTCGGAAAAGAGTTTCTGGCCGCAGGCCATGAAACCCATTTCGGAGCTTACGGGTACTCAAAAGAACTGGTGGAGAAAACGGGATATGAAGCCCATGAAATTCCTTCCGAGATAAAACTTGTGGGAAAAGCCGGAAGTCTTGACTTCAAAGGTTCGGTTGAGGCAACCCTGAAAAACGCCCGGCTCCTCGGAGGCCCGAAGCTTTTGAAACTTACCAGGGACCTCTGTCCCGACGTCGTGGTCTCGGACAGCTACTACCTGGGAATCCTTGCAGCCCGGGCCCTGAAAATTCCGGTTTACCTTATAATAAACCAGTCAAATATGGAAGAGTTTTTCAAGAGTAGGGGAGTCCCACTAAGACTCCTTGGGGAACTTAGCAAAAAACTCTACTCCCACACCTTTGAAAAGGTGGACGGGATCATCATCCCTGACTATCCCCTCCCCTATACGGTTTGCAGGCAGAACCTCTCCTTTTCCCCGAAGGTTAAGGAAAAGGTCTTTTACAGCGGTCCCCTGGTCAGGCAGACACCCGGGGAGGTGAAGGAAATCTCCCTGGCCAAACCCCATGTTATCTCCCTTATAGGGGGTTTTGGCTACCGTGCCCCCATCTTCAAAAATGTCCTGGAGACTGCAAAGCTTGACCCGGAAATCCATTACACCCTGATCTCCGGCCCGAACCTCGATCCGGAAAGCCTTCCGGAACCCCCGAAAAACGTGCAGGTCCTCCCCTTTGTAAAGGACCCCCTCCCCTACTTCAAAAGTTCCGGGGCCGTGATTGCTCCCGGCGGGCACAGCACCATGATGGAGGCCCTCAGTTTCGGGATTCCCGTCCTATCTTTCCCGGACGAAGGGCACAGCGAACAGGAAAACAACGCCGCCGTAATCGAGGAGGAAGGCTACGGGAGAAGGCTCAGTTACTCAAGCAGGCCCGAGGTTATCCTGGAGTGCATCAAAGAAGTCCTGGAAGACGAAAGTTACAGGAAAAAAACCGAAAGGCTCCGGAGGCTTGCAGGGAATCTGGACGGGCCGAAATCAGTGAGGGAATTGCTGGAAAAAGAACTTGATAAAAAAGGAAAGGTAAAGAAAAAGAAAGATGGGGGCAGTACTCAGGAGGACTGATCAGGTCTCCGTTCTTTGGTATGAAAGTCCCGGGGTACTTTCATTTTTTGTACCTGTAATTCGGAAATTTCATGTATGTTTTTTATTGAATCTATTTTAGATCCCGGCGCTCTCAACGGCCGACGCAGGAGGCCGGGCTTTTCAAAATAAAAATGGAGACAAAACCCGGCAAAAAAAGCGGGGTCCGGACGAAAGAAGAAAGCACCACCATATTGTATTTTTTGACCATCAAGCACTCCATTCAATAAACAAGTATGTGAATTTGATTTCGATATTTTTCTATATCAGTCACGAAAAGCCCGGCCTGCGGCCGGTGAGTATGCCGGGCCTTTATATAATCTAACTCTGAACACATCCTGTATTTTCGAAACTAAATTCGAAAAAGTGGCCGGGTTTTCCGGAGATCTTTTCTAGATATTTTCTGGATATTTTCTGGATAATACATTCGCTTGAGGCCATTTAATGAATTATGGCACCTGCTTAAAGTTTGAAAGCAAATTTTCAAAATATTCGAAAAGCTCGGCATGTCCCTTGAACACCAGGTCCGCACGGTCCAGTTTTTCGGCCCCGAGGGTACTCTGGACGGCCACGCAGTAAAGCCCTGCCCGTTTTGCGGCCTCGATTCCAATGGGCGCGTTTTCAACAACAAGGCATTCTTCTTTTTTCAGGTCAAGCATTTCGACCGCTTTGAGATAGGGGTCGGGTGCGGGTTTTCCGTGTTCGACATCGGCTCCGGCCACCCCCAGTTCAAAGATGTCCGGAAAATAATTGGTCAGCATTTTCTCAACCAGAGGCCGGTCCGAACCCGAGACAAGAGCGAGCCTGTACTTTTTTTTCAGGTGGTGCAGGCACTCGATAATGCCCTTATAGGGTTTTATGTTTTCGAATATGAGAAGTTCCCGTTTTCGCAGGTGAAGGGCCTCAAAATGATTGGAATCGGGGTTCTCCCAGCCTTTTTTCCGGAAGATTAACTCGATTACCCCCCTGTCGTTTGCGCCTTCGATTTCGTAGATATCCTCCCTCCGGATAGAAAGTCCGACCTCTCCGAAAGCTTCAACCCAGGCGTCGGCGTGGAAACGCATGGAGTCAACAAGAACCCCGTCAACATCGAAAATGATTGCTTTGAACATCTGAACCAGTGATTGATGTTATGCCTGATAGAGTTTTTGATGTCAGAGGCTACCGCCTTATTACTTCAAATCTATCACATCGTTTTAAATATTTTTTCATGGAAGTATCCGCCCAGCCAGTAGCCAAGCAGGGAAAAGATCAGAGTTCCCGGGGCATAGACCGGAGATTCTCCCTCTGGAAGGCGGAAGAGCATGTTGAAACCCAGCAGGTAAAGGGCCAGAAAAATGACAAATCCGGCCAGTTCCATCTGAACCTTTGAAGGTCTCATTTAAATAAGGCCCCCTTTATCCAAGTTTCCATATTCTATCCGGGCCTTTCCCTGTATTCCGGATTCCACATTCCATCCGGCCGCCTCCCTGTACCCCTCTTTCCATATTTAGCTCGCCCTTAATCTCCGGTTTTTTCTTCCCCGGCAGCCTTCCTGAAATCAAGAGATACCGAATTTATGCAGTAGCGTTTCCCTGTGGGTTTTGGCCCGTCATCGAAGACGTGTCCGAGATGCCCCCCGCAGCGGGCACAGACCACCTCGGTCCTCTGCATGGAATAACTGTTATCAGGAAGCAGCCGGACCCGATCGGCTGCGATTGCATCCAGGAAACTGGGCCAGCCGGTTCCTGAGTCGAATTTCGTGTCCGAGGAAAAGAGTTCCTGCCCGCAGCCGGCACAGGCGTAAACCCCTTTTTCCTTATTGTGATACAGATTCCCGGAAAAAGGAGATTCCGTCTCTTTTTTCCTCAGGACCCTATACTGTTCGGAAGTGAGGTCTTTTTTCCATTCTTCATCTGCTTTCTCAATTGTTTGCTGCAACTCCGAAAACCCCCAATCAGCTATAAGATAAAGAATTCCTGTGATTTATAAGATAAAGAATTCCTGTGATTTTATAATACTATTCCTTCTCAAAACTGTCGGGGCCGGATTCTGCAAACTGTTTTTTACCTGGTGCGGAAAATCCTGAAAAATACACATCCTTTAAACGCGGAAAAAACAGATACTCATATAAGAAGCATCCTTTAAACGCGGAAAAAACAGATACTCATATAAGAAGCATCCTTTAAACGCGGAAAAAACAGATACTCATATAAGAAAACATAAAAGGGGAAAATGAGTGAAAGCAGAAAACAGAGTTTCTGAGGAGAAGAATACGGGATTAAAAACAGGATACAGGATAGGCGCTGCTCTGGCTCTTATACTGCTACTCCTGGCAGGAATGGCCGGAAGTGGCTGCGTGGCCTATGAAACCGAGCGCGGTTCCGGAAACGTTGTGAAGGAATCCAGAAGCGTTGAGCCGTTCCACAGCGTGGACCTCCGGGGAACGGGAAACGTTTTCATTGAGCAGAGCGGCACAACCGGCCTGGAAATTGAAGCCGAGGACAACATTCTCCCCCTCCTTGAGACCTCTGTCAGTAACGGGGTACTGACAATCCGGCCTGTGAGTTTAATCAATCCGACAAAACCGATTAACCTCTACATAACAATGGATGAAGTCAGGGGCCTTTCAGTCAGTGGTTCGGGAGATATTAAAGGCAGCACCCCGATAGAAGCCGAAGCCCTGGAGGTGGGGATTGCGGGCTCAGGAGACATTGTCCTGGAAGTAAACGCAAGTTCCGTGAGAAGCAGGATCGAAGGTTCGGGAGACCTCCTTCTTAAAGGAAGGGCGGCCAGGCACGAGGTGGAGATCTCGGGCTCGGGAAACGTTAAGGCTTCCGAACTTTCAACGGAGTCGACTATTGTGGAAATAAGCGGAAGCGGAAATGCCGGGGTTCTTGCGGAACAGCTGCTCGATATTGATATAAGCGGAAGCGGAAGCGTGATATACAGTGGATCTCCTGAAGAGTTCAGAACAGAGGTTTCGGGTTCGGGAAAAGTTGAGAGAATTGATTAAAAAACTGATAAGATTGAAAAAAGAGGGGGAAGGAGAGGATAAAAATCCTTATTCGTAGCGCAGGGAGTCCACAGGCTTCATTTTTGCAGCTTTTCTTGCAGGGTAGACTCCTGATACGAACCCCACGGCCACGGCCGCTATGAACCCGGCCCCTATAAGCGAGTAGGGAAAGACCACGGGCAGTTTAAGGAGGGTTTCCACGGTATATGCTCCGGCAACCCCCAGGGCTCCTCCGAGGACTCCGCCAAAGACCCCGAGCAGGATCGATTCGACCATGAAGAGGAGCAGGATATCAAAGGCCGTGTATCCGAGCGATTTTAAAATCCCTATCTCCCGCGTCCGTTCGGTCACACTCACCAGCATGATGTTCATAATTCCTATGGAGCCTACAAGGAGGGAGATTAAGGCGACCGCCGTCAGGAAGGAACTCAGGGCTGTTGCAAGTCCGTCGGTCTGTTCCAGGACCTCGGCCTGATCGAGGATCATGTAGGGCCTGGAGTCTTTATCCTCCAGGTCCCGCTCGGAAATCCCGAGGTTTCGCGCAAGCCGCCTGTCCACTTCTTCCGAGACCTCTTCAATCCCCTCAAGCTTCTCGGCCATGGCGAAAAATCCCCCGTAATCCGTCTCCCCGAGCATCTCATTCATGACGGAGACCGGGATTATTACGGCCTCGTTGTCATTAAAAGCGTGAACAAGCGTATTTTCGGGGTTTTCTATAATTCCTTTTACCCGAAAAGTCCGGGTAACGCTTTTTTCCTCTCCCACCCGGAAGGTTATATCGATGGAATTCCTGAGCGAAACGTTCCGGTCGAACTTTTCGTTTGCCACATCGTAGCCAATAACGGCCACGTACCCGTCGTTGTCACTGAGAAAGGACCCTTTTTGAAGATGCGTATTCGCAACCTCCTCATAGTCCTTCGACACCCCGAAGACCTCAATATTCTTTGTCCCGGACATGTAAGTAATCCGGGCTGTCTGTCCCTTCAGCGGGGATACCCCGGAAATTCCGGGGGTGTGCTCGACAAGCTTCAACTCGTTCTCGTAAAATAGGTTTGGCTCCCTCCCCTCCACATAAATGAAATTGGACCCGATATTTGCAACCTCATTCGTAAAATGCTGATTAAAACTGGCTCCAAGCGACACGTTAGCAATAACGGCCGCAACCCCGATAACGATTCCGAGCACGGTCAGGCCCGAGCGCAGTTTGGCGTGTGAAATACTTCCGATAGCTATCTTTATGGCCTGGGAAAGGGGGATCATGGATTTGAGTGCTCCTTGAACTGTTTTTTGACTCGATAATTGAATAAATCTTAGAATATATATCGAAACTATCCCCGTATAGGAATCATTTAATTATAAAAGTAGCCATTAACAATATATTGAATATATTAAGACACTTGCCGTTCATGAATAAGGGTGTAAGGAGAGATTTTCAGCTTATTGGTCATCCCCTTACAAGAAATAAATAATTCCAGAGGATTGGTATGAACACCAAAATTTTAAAAGAAATTTGTAATGAGATCAATTTCTGCTCCTGCTGGAAAAACGACAGCATAGATTGCGGAAGGGCCAAAAGCGGCCAAAAAAGCCGGATTTGCTTCCGTAATCGTGTTCTGACATCCGGAGTATTACCCATGCTTCGGGTTTGAACCGGCCGGAATAGGGGATTAAAGACCCTTTCGGCGCGCTCGCAGAGGCTTTCATGGCGTTGGAGATAAGGGAAGGGGCTCTTGAAGGGGCCTCGGGGCCTGTGGTGTATCCGGAAGAATATTGCGAAGTCTAACGGGCGAAAATTGGGTTTGATTCGTAAAAATCAGGGTTCTGGTTGAAGTGAAGAAATGTACATATAAAAACCGGCCCACGGCGTTGAACACCCGGCAAGTCTGAAAATCAGAAAAAATATATTTTGCCGGGTTTGGCAAAAAGCCTTTTGAGTCGCCTGGCCCGGATTTGTGAACACGATTTTTTGTTTTGCC
>JAQVBP010000025.1:16862-25667 GCA_028690255.1 Methanosarcinaceae archaeon | reverse complement strand
CACGAATTCAATTCCGTCGAAAATAACCGTTTTCCCTTCCTCCTCCATATGAGCCATGGGCTTTTCCTCTTTGTTTTTCTTCTGCTCTATATCCTCTTCCTCTTTTTTCTCTTCTACATTTTTCAATTCGGAAGCAGAGCTTTGAGTCACGCTGCTTTTGGTAGTGGTTTTCAATGAACAATTACCACCCACCATATCACCTTGGCCGAAAAGACTGCTCTTCTGGATTAATGAATCACTAATATTGATGATATTGGTTTGACCATTCATGGTATTGGGGGGAAAACTTATCTCTTTTTTTTCTGTTGGGGGATAACAGGAATTTCCATCTGTATCTTTACATTTAATATTGTAGCTTACTTCCGTACATTTTAAAGGGGCGAGTCGATCAAAATAAATGGTAACTGTTTTGGTAGCTCCCCCCTGGAGTGTGTCGAGCAGGAACCTTCTGTTCTGTCTCCGATAAGTGGGGGGTTCATGCCCCTTGATTAGGAGTGCATTTTCATCAAAACGGAGATCAAGGGCAACATCCGTTATTGTGGAGGGTGTCTCATTTGAAACAGACAGTCTGAAAAGGACCAGGTCCCCGGACAATTCAAATCCACTTTTGAATTTAATCGATAAATCCAATGTAGGTAACTCCTGAATATTTAACTTATTTCTTTTAATGAGATTGATAACCGGTATAACTATATAACTAATAGTATAATGAACTTTTTGATTCAGTTCCGTGAAATACATGAGTATAATTTTAATAGTGGAGGAGAGAAACTCATGCACATGAAATCCGGGAAGTCAATAACGATCAAAGACTCCGTAATTGTAGGCGGAAAAAATTCCTGCGCTGAAGGTCTGGAGGATATGCAAAGCGACATGGAAGAAGCCCGTGAAGGCCTGGAACTCCTCCGCAAGCTCAAGTCCATCAAACGAGAAGACGCCGCAGGTTACCGGCAGATCGACAACGAAGCAAAACTGGCCGAGGCAAAAATCGAGATCCTTAAAAAGGAAGCCGAAAAAGGGGACGAACGAAGAGAAGGCGAACTTGCCGCCCTTGATATTTCCCGGACTCTGAACGAACTCCGGGCCCAGTGCGTGGCCGAGGAAGTTTTTACCGTCAAGGTGACCGTGGAAGTCCTGATGAAGAAGGTTAAGGATGAAAAGGCCCTCTCTCACCTTGAGAACATCAATAAAATGCTGGATGCCGTTTATGATGACCCTTTCAGAAAACTTGAGGGGACGCATCAGACCCGGGTGCTGGAATTATGCAACTATATCGAAGAGGCCTACTTTGCGGATGTAATAAATAAGGGCCAAAAGTAAACGACGGGGCCAAAATTCTGATTTGGTATGAAAGTACCGTGTACTTTCATTTGTTTGTGCCTGTTACTCGAAGAGTTTCATGTGCGTTTTTTTGAAAAAAAACTGGCCGAATCCTCAAAATGTTCCAAAACTAAAGAAACCCTGAAACCCCAAATATTCAAAACAAATTTAATATATTCAGAATGGATAATAAAGTATAATGGATTCCAGAACTCTTTTTTTTCGAGATCAAACACCGGTAAAGCAAATAAAAGCACGTTTGAAAGGACTATTATAATAAACAACTTAATATACCTTATTAGCTTTGAATAGTTGGGATCTAACGTGTCAGAGCAAACTATTCCATTAAAGGAACATCTGGTGAACCTGAAATCCTGCAGGCACGGAGGATTAATTCAGGAAACTTCGGAAAAGTACGGGATACCGGAAACGGATATTCTGGACTTCAGTGCTAATTATAACCCTCTTGGGAGCCCCTTTGAGTACCCGGGAAGCGGGCTTAGCCTTGAGGCTATTCTTCAAAAAACTCTTTTGAAACTCAGGGAATACCCGGACAACCGCTACCTGGAATTCAGGAAAGCTGCGGCCCAATTTGTAGGAAAAACGGAGGTTACTGCCGAAAATATCATCCCCGGAAACGGGTCCACCGAGATCGTCAGGCTTGTTGTCGAATGCATGGTGGAAAAGGGAGACGAGGTCATTCTTCCGGCCCCCACCTTCGGGGAATACGAAATGCAGTGCCGGGTCATGGGAGCAAAACCCATCCACCCTGACGTTGAAACTATCGAAGCCGTCCCGGACGAAATGCTCGAACGGGCAAAAATCCTCTTCCTCTGCAACCCCAACAACCCTACCGGAAAACTGCTTTCCAGAGAAAGGGTCGAGAAACTCGCAAAGCGCTGCGAGGCCCATAAAACCCTGCTTTACGTTGATGAAGCCTTTATCGATCTTTCCGACCCGGCCCAGACCGTTGCAGACCTGGCCGCAAAAAGCAATTACGTTTTCGTAATGCGCTCCCTTACAAAGGCCTTTTATATGCCTGGAGTCAGGATGGGCTTCGGGATCGCTTCCCCGGAAATGGCAAAGGCCCTTGATACGGCCCGGCTTTCCTGGAACCTCGGCGCCTTTGCAAACGCCATGGGGACAGCCTTCATGGAAATTGAAGGAGGTTCCGATAACCCCTATCTCAGGGAGGCAAGGGCCCTTATCCTCGAAGAAGGCCAGAAACTCAAAGCCAGACTGGATCATATCAGGGGTTTTGAGGCAGGCGAGGTAAATGTCAACTACATCCTGGTCAACATAAGCGGCTGCATGATGGACTCCGTTGAACTTACCGAAAGGCTTGCAAGCCACGGAGTCCTGGTAAGGGACTGTTCGTCCTTTCCGGTCCTCGGCAAAGCCTACATAAGAGTCGCGGTCCGGCCGCCCGAAGAAAACGAGAGGCTCATTGCCGCAATCGGGGACGTGATCACCGAATGGGGCAGGGACCGTTCAAAAGAAGAACTCCAGCATGTCATTGAAAAGGCCTCCGAAGAAGGCACGACCGGCGGGAGGACGACCTGTGAATATTACCCCTGTCACTTCGAGGGCCAGGACTGTACCTTCTGTTTCTGTCCATTCTACCCCTGTGAGGACGAAAGGACCGACGGGAAATGGATCAAAAGTTCCCGGGGCGGGCAGGTCTGGAGCTGTGTGGACTGCTATCACGTCCATCAGAAGGAAATTGTCAGGCAGGTCCTGGACTGCCTCATGCAGGACGGGGACACGGACGAACTAGTGAAACTTGCCTGGAAGAAAGTCATGGAACCCTTCCTTGAAGGGAAATAAGGAGTCAGATTAATGTTTTATCCGGAAAGTGTGCACCTTATCCAGGTGCTCCTGCTTGCGGTAGCCATCGACGTCTTTCTGGGCGAGCCCCCTGCGGCTCTCCACCCCGTTGTCTGGATCGGAAAACTTATCGGGGTCCTGAAAAGCGCGGCTCCGAAAAAACACAGGACCCTGTACGGGATCGGGATGGCCCTCACGTGTGTCCTCTTTTCCGGGGGCCTGGGGTATCTGGTCCTCTACGTCGCAAAGCTACCGGTGGTCCCGGAAGTTCTGGGGCTTGCCCTTGAGGCATACTTTCTGAAGGCCACCTTTGCCATCCGCTGCCTGCTCTCTCCGGCCAGGGAAATTTATAAAGAACTTGAAGAAGGCAGCCTTGACAGGGTAAAGGAACTGCTCCCCATCTACGTAAGCCGGGACCCGGGAAGCCTTACAAAGATTCAGATGTCTTCGGCGGTCGTGGAGTCGGTCTCCGAAAATTTCGTGGACGGCATTCTTACCCCGATCTTCTACTATGCCCTTTTCGGAAACCTCGGACTCGTTGCGGCCTACGTTTATAAAGCCATAAACACCCTTGATTCCATGGTGGGGTACAAGAAAGAACCTTACAGGGAGCTCGGGTTTTTCTCGGCCAGGAGCGACGACGTCCTGAACTGGATTCCCGCAAGGCTTTCCGTATTCTTCATAACGGCCGCGGCCCGCCTTGCAGCCTTTATCCCGCAAAAGGACGGAAAATTCAGTCCCGGAAACTGCCTGAGAACGGCTCTTCGGGAAGGGGCAAATACCCCCTCTCCCAATTCCGGATATCCAATGGCATCCGCCGCGGGTGCCCTCAAGGTCCGGCTTCAAAAACCCGGGGTTTACGTACTCGGGGGAAAGTTCCGGCCAACAGAACTAAAGGATATAAAAAGGGTGTCCCTTCTAATAGCAATAGCTTCAGGGCTTTCCGTTATTGCCTTTTCGGTAATGATCTGGAAGCTGACTGCCTGATTCCCAGGCTCCGGTTTGCTGGCAGGCCCTGCCAGCCCCAGGGTAAATTTCTATTTTCGGAGATTTTCAATTTCAGGAAATCTGCAATTCCGAGAATAATTCTTTATTATCCTGGCCTTTATTATCCGGGTTTTAGTAGTCCGGTCTTCAGTGTTATTAATCCATTAATTACCGTTAATTAATCTGATCCGTTACTATTATCTGAACTGGACCTTTTCATAAAGCAGAATTCATATTGTTTATTAAGGCTTTTATAATTTCCATTTATTTTACCCGAGTGATCAGCATGAAATTATCCGATATTGAAAACAGGGACCTGAAAAAAGACCAGCCTGAAACGCTTGAGGGTAAGGCCAGCTATGACATCCTGGATGCCCTGAAAGAAGAGGGTATAAGTGTACAGGACCTCGTGGACACGGGCCTTGAAATGTATGTCCCGCATCCCGGGCTTGAGACCAGGGAAAAAGCCGAAACGGTGTTCAAAAGAGAACTCAAACTTGCCCTTTCCGACCCTAACCTCTGTCTCCTTATTTACTCGGGGATTTTACTTGAGCGGGAAGGAAGAAAAGGCAAACTCCCGAACCTCAGTAAAAGTTCCTACGAAAAGGACCTGACCTTTATCATAGCGGACGAGGTGCTCGGAACAAGTATTGCAAACTACGTCAGCGGCTCGAAGGGCACCTTCGAGTTTGTCAGGTTTGACAAGCTAAAACCCGGAATCCTTGCGAAACTCGGGCCTTTTATGGACGACGTAATCGGAGGCCTGATCGGAGGGGTTTCCTCCAATATGTACTCAAGAAGCATTGCGGACCTTGAATACGAAGATTAAAAAACGGGCGGTTAGATAAATGAATTCCTATTTACTTGCCCTGAAGTCGGGGTTCGGATTCCTGTCAACTATTCCGGTCGGGCTTTCCATGGAAGGGATCGACCAGCTTATGAAAAAGATCTATTTTTATCCCGTGGTGGGGGCCGTACTCGGGCTGCTTGTAGGGGCGGTCGCATACCTCGGCCAGACAGTTTTGCCTGACTCGATTACCGCGGCTGTCATCATGGTATTCGTATATTACATTACGGGTTTTAACCACCTGGACGGGGTTGCGGACCTCGGAGACGGGATGACGGCCCACGGTTCACTTGAGAGGAAACTCAAAGCCCTGAAGGACACGACCCTCGGGATAGGGGGGGTGGCGTTTTGCGTGCTCTTGCTGCTCATGTTTTTCAGCGCCATCCGGGCTATCCAGGCCGAAGGACAGGGCTTTTCGAGTACGGGTTCTGGCCCGGGACTCCCTGAAATTATGTTCCTTTCCATGTTCGTTGCCGAGGTCAGTTCCAAACAGGCCATGCTCACCATCGCGACTTTCGGTAAGTCCCTCCACGAGGGCCTGGGGTCCATGACCATTAACGGGGCAACGGGATTTAACTTTTCAATCGGGTTTGTTTTCGGGGCGGCGGTCTGCACGTTCGCTTTCGGGACGGTCGGGCTTATTGCCTATCTTGCGGCCTGTGTTTCGGCTCTTGTCCTGCTTAACCGGAGCAATACCCACTTCGGAGGCCTGAATGGAGACGGGATCGGCATGGCAAACGAGGTAGGGAGGGTAACTGCCCTTATAACCATAGCCCTTATTCTTCAACTGAGTAATAACGGATGTGCGGGAGGACTTATATGGACGCTATTGTAATGGCAGGCGGATTTGGCCAGAGGCTCGGAATGGGTGAAAAACCCTGTGTGGAACTGCTTGGAAAACCGCTTATTACTTATGTTATCGATACATTGCGGGCTGCAAAACACATAGACAAAGTCTTTGTTGCAGTCTCTCCGGTTACCCCGAAAACCGAAATCATGCTCCGGGAACGCTACAACGGGAAAGTGGGAGTGATAAGGACCTTCGGAGGAAACTACGTCGGGGACATGGTCTACGCTGTGGAAACTTCAGGGGCAAAAGGCCCTGTGATGATTACCATGTCGGATCTTCCCCTGCTTTCCCCTGAACTGATCGACTCGGTTATCGAGACATACGAAGAGCACGAGGAACCGGCCCTCTCGGTTTATGTCCCTATAAATGTCTGCAAAAAAGCCGGAGTCCGGCCTGATACCGTTTTCAATAAAAAGGGTAAACTGATCGTGCCCATAGGGGTTAATATTCTGGACAGTAACAATATCAATGAAGAACAGGAAGATTTTAATCTTATACTGGACAATCCCAAACTGGCAATAAATGTCAATAACGTAGAGGACCTCCGGCGCTGTAAGGAACTGCTGGAGCAAGAGAGTCCTGAAAACTTCTTGTAAAAACCGGAGAGGTGGCTGTTATTCTAACCTTAAAAAACCTTACACTAAACCGTGACGGAAAAAAGATCCTTGTCGGAGTTAACCTTGAAATCGGAGACGGGGAAATCCACAGTATCATAGGTTCTAACGGGGCGGGAAAGAGCTCGCTTGCCTATACCCTGATGGGCCTGCAGGGATACGAACCTGAGGAAGGAAGTATATTATTCAACGGGGAAGACATCGCGAAACTTTCTATAACGGAGCGCGCAAAAAAAGGAATAACCCTTGCCTGGCAGGAGCCTGCACGCTTCGAAGGGCTCAAGGTCAGAGACTACCTCGCAATCGGGGCCGGAGGAAACGGCAACATTACGGAAGAGGAAATCAGGTCGGCTCTCCGGAAAGTGGACCTGAAGCCCGAAAAATATATTGACAGGGAAGTGGGCGAGGCCCTGAGCGGAGGGGAGAGGAAGCGGATCGAACTTGCCTCCATCCTCACTATGAAACCCAAACTCGCAATTCTCGATGAACCTGATTCAGGAATCGATGTAGTTTCCCTCAAAGAGATCGTGTCCCTTATTCAGGCCCTGAAGGAAAACGGGGCTTCCGTGCTTGTGATCACCCACAGGAAAGAAATTGCCGAGGCTTCCGACAGGGCTTCTCTCATGTGCGAGGGGGCAGTTCTCCGGAGCGGGGACCCTGAGGAGATCAGCCATTTTTTCATAAACAGGTGCATCCCCTGTGATAACAGGCTCTATTTACAGGAGGACTGACCATGACTGTGAAAACGTTGAAAGTGCTTTCTGAAGAAGTTGAGGACATGGGCCTGGCCTATGCCGCAGCAGGCGGAAATACGGCTGTCCTGCATGATCACGGGGTCTCAAGCCTGGTGATTAGCGGAAGCAAGGTGCTCAGTGCAAACCAGACCGAAGGGGTTGAGCTTGAGAAGGAAGAGACGGAAACCGGGGTCAACATTAAAATGACCATCAAAAAGGGTTACAGAATTCCGGACCCTGTCCACCTCTGTTTCGGGCTGATTCCCGAAGACGGAGTTCAGGAAATCAACATGGACTTTATCGCAGAAGAGGGTTCTGCCGTCGAGCTGGTTGCTCACTGTACTTTCCCCAACGCCGTGAAGATTGTCCACAAAATGGATGCAAAGATGCTTATCGGGAAAAATGCTTCCCTGAAATATACCGAAACTCATTTTCATGGCCCCCACGGTGGCATTCGGGTGCTCCCGAAAGCGCACATAAAAATTGAGGAAGGAGGCCGCTATTTTTCGAACTTTACCCTGATCGAGGGCCGGGTGGGCCTCCTTGATTTCGATTATGACGTGGACGCCGGAAAAGACTCCATCTGCGAGATGGTCACAAAAGTCTACGGAAAAGCGGACGACCTGATAAAGGTCAAAGAAAAGATTTCCCTGAACGGGGAAAACGCAAGAAGTGTTATTAAGAGCAGGCTTGCCCTGACCGAAAATGCCGTTTCCGAATTTATAGGGATTACGGAAGGCCACGCCCCCCACGCCCGCGGACACGTGGACTGTATGGAGGTCATTCAGGACAATGCAAAAGCCGAAGCGATCCCTATTGTCAGGGTCGATAACCCCCTTGCCAAGGTAACCCATGAAGCCGCAATAGGCTGCGTGGACAAAAAGGAAGTTGAGACTCTCATGGCCCGCGGGCTTGATGAAGACGCTGCCGTTGATGTGATCGTAAAGGGAATGCTTGCTTGAAATTCCTCATTTCCCTTTTCCCTTTTTCTCCGTTTTCCTTTTTCCCGCAAAAATGTTCAAGTTCTTCCGGATTAAAGGAAAAAGATAAGAGCCATCAGGTAGCCTTAATTTCACAAATTAAATACAGGAAATTAAATACAGGAGTTGAAAAGATTAACAGGGAAATCACCATTGCCGGTAAAAAATATTCCGAGAAGGCCCTGCAGCTTGTTCTGGGCAGGGAAAATATAATGACCGATATCGAAAGTATCTCAGAAGAGATGTTACTTTTAGCTGAAGTGATAGAAGCCCCCCTCAAACTTCCGGGTATGCTGGAAACGTTTTACACCATGAAGATAAAAAACGAAAAGGCCTTTCATTTTGCCCTCCTGAGGGTCCAGGTTGACTCGGACCTTCACATACACGAAGACATTCAGAAATATCAGCAACGCAAATACGTGGCCGAGACCCTTGAAAAATTAGTATACGGAGAACTCATGCTTAACGGGGAAGGCCTGGGTATGGACGTTGAGGGCTTCTAAAGCACCCGAATTCCGCTTCGGCACCCGAGTTCCGCTTCGGCACCCGAGTTCCGCTTCGGGAGCACGGTGTCCTTTTCGGGAGCTTCGCTCCCTCAAGAGGACTAAAAAACCGCCCGGTGTATAGTTTTTTCTGTCGTTTTTTT
>JAQVBP010000025.1:0-16762 GCA_028690255.1 Methanosarcinaceae archaeon | reverse complement strand
TTTTTTTTCCAGTAGTTTTTTCTTTGTATTTTTTTCCTTGTCCTGTGAGCTTTGAAATGATTGTTACTGATCAATGAATAGATTGAATAAATTTCATTAGTATATAAATAGATATATAAATTTGAGAGGACTATGTTAGTTAGGGAATTTCTGGAAGAAATAGATTTTTGGAAATTTCCTGAAGGTTCTAACAGTATATGTAATTTAAAAATTGATTAAACCATTTTCAAAATCAAAACAAACCTCTGAAGAGGGAATAAAACACCGTTAATCCTTCAAGGGGGGAGGAGGGGGTGAATAAAGAATTCAGGGTTAAAGGCAAGCAGGTAGAAAACTCCATTTTTAGACTGTATCACCCTTCAGTCAATTGCCCGTTAAATCTAAAGATTTAACGGGTTTTCTACTGCTTTCTTATAAACAATTCTGTACTCAAAACCGTCCGGAATTCATGCCCCTTGATGTAAGGGCAAATAGGACCAGGTGTCGAAAATGAAAAACCGGTGGGACTCCTCATCCATGTTCTTTGATGGGAAAGCCCTCCGGGCACCTTGGAAGGTTAACTGGGAGTTCACCGGAGATTAACCGGGGGTTAATTAATGGTGGACGAGCAGGGGTTGACCTTAAAAGGTAAACCGCAAAAACGACTAATCGAAAAAAGGGGGTTTGAAATGGCAAGCAAAGAAGAGTTACTTCAGGAACTTTCAGATGCAATCGTGTCCTGTAAGAAGGACAACGTAATTGCTGCCGTGGAAAAGGCGAAAGGGGAGATTGACCCGGCCGAGATCATAGAAAAAGGGCTCGCCGCCGGTATGAATGAGGTCGGAGCCCTTTTTGAGCGGGGAAAACTTTTCCTGCCGCACGTTATGATGGCCGCCGATGCCATGACATCCGGGGTAAAGCTCCTTGAAGCCGATATGCCCGCGGGAGAAGAGAAAAAGAAACTCGGGGTCATAGTAAACGGGACCGTGGAAGGAGACGTGCACGACATCGGCAAGTCCATCGTATCGACCATGCTCCAGTCCGCGGGCTTTGAGGTTTACGATATCGGAAGGGACGTCCCTATCAGGAACTTCATTGACAAGGCAAAAGAAGTTAATGCGGACATGATAGGGGTTTCCGCACTTATGACAACCACCCTCCCTGGCCAGAGAGATGTCATCGAGCTTTTGAAAGAGGAAGGGATGAGGGATAAGGTCAAAGTCATGATAGGAGGCGCTCCCGCAACCCAGGCCTGGGCCGATAAAATCGGGGCGGACTGCTATGCGGAAAACGCAAGTGAGGCCGTTCAGAAAGCAAAGGAGCTTCTTCTCGGGAAATGAGGGGGATGAGGGGCCGGAGGATCAGGGAGATTCCGGAGGCCCCGGAATACAGGTCAATAACCCCCCACTAAAGTGGGAGGCTTGTTTCGGCAAGCCTTGATTGACCAGCTTAAGTCTTAATTGACTACGTTGGATATGTCACGATACATTTGGATGCTTCCTCAGTCCAATTCCCTATCGTGTAGCATTAAAAGTCCTGAGAGGTAGGGGCGGTGTGCTACACATAACAAGCATATTCAACATTGGCGAGGGGAGATAATTTAAAAAACTACGTTACCTGCTACGGGAACTTGTTTCAAAAGCAGAGTGGAGAAATCCAAACGTGGAACGAAATGCCTGAAAGTTGACGGCATTCCTCCCACGACTAAAGTCGCAGGCATCCTGCCTGAGGAATCGTGATGTAAAATGGCAAAGGAATATGCTTTAAGGATGGGAGACGGAAAGAGGATCTTCCTTAGCAAAGAAAAGATCCTGGAAGAAATCGAAGCCGGTTCTGCGGATGCTGCTGATCTGGGGGAGATTGCGGGCCTTTCGGGAAATGAGATGGACAAGCTTGCGGAAATCCTGATGATGCCCGGAAAAGCCGTGAGTGTGGAACAGGGCATGGAAGTGCCTGTTACCCACGACATCGGGACTCTCAGGCTTGACGGGGACCAGGGCAACAGTGGAGTGGGGATTCCTTCCAGCCGGCTTGTAGGCTGCATGATGCACGAAAGGGCTTTTGGGGCCGACACCATGGAACTCGGGCATATCGATTACAGCTACAAGCCTGTCAAACCCGTGGTCGCAAACGAGACCCAGGCCATGGAAGTCTGCCAGCAGAACATGACCATCCCGCTTTTCTACGGGGCAATGCCGAACATGGGGCTTTACTATACCCCGGACGGCCCCTTCGAAAACCCCGGAGACCTCATGAAGGCCTTCAAGATTCAGGAAGCCTGGGATTCCATGGAACGCGCCGCAGAGCACCTGACCAGGGACACCGTATGGGTCATGCAGAAACTCATGGCCTCCGGGGCGGACGGGGTGAACTTCGATACCATGGGAGCCGCCGGAGATGCGGACATGTACGGGACCCTTCACGCGGTGGAAGCTCTCAGGAAGGAATTTCCAAACATGTACATCGAGGTGGGGATGGCCGGGGAATGCGTACTCGGGATGCACGGGGAACTCAAGTACGACGGCACGACTCTCGCCGGGCTCTGGCCGCACAAGCAGGCACCCCTTGTTGAAAAAGCAGGTGCAAGCGTCTTCGGGCCCGTGTGTAACACCAACACCAGCAAGACCTCGGCCTGGAACCTCGCCCGCTCTGTTACCTTTATGAAGGCCGCGGTGGAAGCTTCCAACATCCCCTGTCATGTGGACATGGGTATGGGGGTGGGGGGAATTCCCATGCTCGAGACTCCACCAATCGATGCCGTTACCAGGGCCAGCAAGGCAATGGTCGAGCTTGCGGGCGTAGACGGCATATAGATAGGAGTCGGCGACCCGATGGGTATGCCGATTTCCCACATCATGGCCTCCGGGATGACCGGGATCCGGGCCGCAGGAGACCTTGTTGCAAGGATGGAATTCTCAAAGAAGATGAGGCTAAAAGAGGCAAAGGAATACGTCGCAAAGAAGCTCGGTGTCGAAACCGGAGACCTCTCGGACGAGTACGTCATGAGGGAACTCAGGGAGGAGCTTGATATCGGAGTCATAACCTCCGTTCCGACTGCCGCAAAGGGCATCGCGGCAAAGATGAACATTGAAAAACTCCTCGACATAAAGATCAATTCCTGTGACCTCTTCAGGAAACAGACCGGGCTATAAACCGGGCCGCAAAGTTAAGGGATTTTTCCGGAAAGCAAATTTTCCGGAAGAATAATTCTAAGAAATTATATATAATATCGTTTATAAAATGGGGTATAGAGAGACCGTTAAGAGACGATTAAAGAGACCTTTAAAGAGACCTTTAAAGAGTCTATTAAGGCCGGATGTTTATGAACGAATGAAGCCACGGGGTCTCTCTGTTAAAATTTGGGGAAATATGGGTCATAGTCCGAAAGGAACGGGGAATTCCTGAAATATTATGGGGGGATACTGCTGTTTTTCCGGACAATCTCAGGACCCCGGGTGAAACCCATAACAAAAGAAGGGAAGTAACAAAAAGGGAGATTGAAACAATGGCAGAATGTAATGCATTCGCAGGGGCTTATCCCCTCGACGGCGTGGAACTGAACCTGTTTACAACTGGCGAGTTAAAAGCAATCCATTATGCCACAATGGATATCCTGATGGACCCGGGGATTCAGGTCTCGGACCCGGAAGCGAGAAAGATCTTCAAGGAAAACGGCTGTGAGGTCGATGAAAAGACCCAGATCGTGAAAATCCCGGAGTACCTTGTAAGAAGGGCCCTTAAGCTTGCGCCCTCGAGGTTCATGCTCTGGGGCCGTGAGAAAAAATACAATACCGTCATGGAATGCGGTGGTAAGGTACACTGGACCTGCTTCGGGACCGGAGTCAAGATGTGCAGGTACCAGAACGGAAAATACGTAACCGTAGACTCTGTGGATCGGGACGTGGCGGATATCGCAAAGCTCTGTGACTGGGCCGAGAACATCGACTACTATTCTCTGCCGGTTTCCGCGAGGGACTGGGCAGGCAAAGGGGCTCAGGACGTTCACGAGACCTTCACCCCGCTTACCAACACTCAGAAGCACTTTCACCACATCGACCCCGTAGGAGAGAACGTGGAGTACTACTGGGACGTTGCAAAGGCCCTCTATGGGGGAGACGCAGAGGAAGCCAGGAAGAAGCCGATTTTCTCCATGCTGCTCTGTCCGACCAGTCCGCTTGAACTCAGCGTGAATGCCTGCCAGGTCATCATCAAAGGGGCCCGCCTGGGAATCCCGGTAAATGTCCTGAGTATGGCAATGTCGGGAGGATCTTCCCCGGTCTACCTTGCGGGAACCCTTGTAACTCACAATGCCGAAGTCCTCTCAGGGATCACCCTTGCCCAGCTGACAATTCCGGGGACCAAAGTCTGGTACGGAAGTTCCACGACAACCTTTGACCTGAAGAAGGGGACGGCTCCGGTCGGTTCTCCGGAACTCGGGCTCATCAGTGCGGCCGTGGCAAAACTTGCGCAGTTCTATGGCCTCCCGTCCTTTGTTGCGGGCACTTAGTCTGACGCCAAGGTCCCGGACGACCAGGCAGGGCACGAAAAGACCATGACCTGCCTGCTTCCCGCACTCGCGGGGGCAAACACCCTGTACGGGGCCGGGATGCTTGAGCTTGGAATGACTTTCTCTATGGAACAGCTCGTAATCGACAACGATATCATCAAAATGACCAAGAAAGCCATGAAAGGAATCCCGGTTTCCACCGAGACTCTGGACGTGGAGTCCATCAAGAAGGTGGGTATAGGAAACAACTTCCTGGCCCTTAAGAAGACAAGGATGCTTGTAGACTATCCGTCCGACCCGATGCTCATTGATAGGATGATGTTCGGAGACTGGGAACACGCGGGATCCAAAGACCTGGCAACCGTTGCAAACGAAAAGGTTCTGGATGTCCTCAAACACCACGAGGTCCCGCCAGTAGATGCGGACCTCCTGAAGGACATGAAAGCTGTTGTGGACAGGGCAGACAAAGCCTTCAGGGATGCCAGGTAAGGGGGGAATAAAAATGGTAAGCAAAGAAGAAATCATCGCAAAAGCAAAGGAATCTATCACCGAATTTGACTCCGAAATTGCTGAAGAAGCGTCCAATGAAGCTTTGAAGGAAGGGATCGACCCGGTGGAGATCATCGAGCACGGGTTTACTGCAGGGATGCAGGAGGTGGGTGAAAAGTTTGAACAGGGCACCCTTTTCCTGCCTCACGTGCTTGCAGCGGCAGAGGCCATGAACGCAGGCATTGCAGTCCTCAAGCCTGAAATGGAGAGGCGCATGTCCAAGACCGAGTCCAAAGGAAAGGTCATGATAGGGACTATCGAAGGGGATATCCATTCCATCGGAAAGGACATCGTGGTCTCCATGCTCAACATTGCGGGGTTTGAGGTAGTCGATCTGGGAAGGGACGTGCCTGTTACCACGTTCGTCGAGAAGGCAAAAGAGCTGAAACCCGATGTTGTTGCGTCCTCGGCCCTCATGACTTCGACAATGGTTACCCAGATCACGCTTGAGGAACAGTTGAAAGAAGCCGGAATCCGTGACCAGCTCAAGACGATGGTGGGGGGAGCTCCGGTTACCCAGGATTGGGCGAACCAGATCGGGGCCGATATCTACGGGGAAAATGCGACAGACGCTGTTAATAAAATAAAGGAAGCTCTGGGGGTTTAAGGGAAGGCAAAAAGTCAACTACCTTTTCCAAAAACCTGTTCGCCTGATGCTCGGTTTATTGAGAAAAAGGGTCCATGTTGAGGGAGTTAGGGGGGATTAAAAGAATTTAAAACCATACATTTAAATTAATTAAACAATGTTGCCATAAGATAATTAAAGAATACTATCCGTGGACAGGCCTGAGCAAAAAAAAGCATACGGCTTCGGGGTAAATCCGGGTTTCAAACCCGGTTTTCTCCTCTTAAGTCTATTCTTCAAAATTCGCAGGCCTTATGCACGTCTGTCAATAACCCCTGATAGTGTTCCGGACAGACCCGGTAAAAAACCCTGCCTGTACGGCCCGGGGGCTCTGAGCAGAGGGAATACGGAAAAGGGAGATTTATATAAGGGAGGAGTTGGCGTGGATTTGCAAGCCTTGAAAAGGCAGGAAAGCAAACGAAAAATCAGTAAAGGGTATATGTGGGCCCTTTTCTGTGCTGTGTTCTGGGGGATCTGGTACCTTCCGGGGACTGTTGTATGGGTCCTGAATCCTTTTGATGAAATGTATGGAGTTATCGCGGGGACAGAGGGGGATGCTGCGTCTCTGGTTGTAACGGCGGTTCTGATTACCGCATTCAATGCACTCACCGTTATGCTTGCGCTTATGCTCTGGAACGGGGTACTTGGGAAATACGGGGAACTGGTGAGGACTCTTAAGGAATTTCACCCATGTTCCAAATGGTTCTTCCTGGCTTCTGTTTTCGGGGGGCCCATGGCAATTCTCGGCTCATTCATGGCTATGGGTTTTATCGGCGGAGCGTTTGCGGCCGTTGCTGCCCTTCTCTATCCTGTGATAGGTTCGGTACTTGCCTATTACTGGTACGGGGAAAAGATCAGTAAAAGGGCTGCAATGGGAATTATAGTTATTATTATTGGTGGGATTACCATCTTTGGCGGCGGGCTTGTTACCGAACTTGCCGCAGGGGATGTGCCCTGGATAGGATATCTCGGCGGGCTTATGGCGGCTGCCGGCTGGGGGATCGAAGGGGCAATAGCAGGCAAAGGGCTTGATATTTCCGAACCGGACGTGGGGCTCACCCTCCGGTTCCTGGGGGAAAATATTATCTGGTGGATTATTATCGTACCCCTCCTCGCGATAGTGGGTTATCCCATGTACTCCTTTGCGCTTCAGGCCTTTGAGCCTCTGACGCTGCTGGTCCTGATTTTTGCGGGAATCACCTTCGGGTTCTGTTACGTCTGCTGGTATAAGTCCTTCCCTCTCATAGGAGTCGGAAGGGGCCAGGGGATAGGAAACCTCTACGGGCTATGTGCAATTATTTTTATTTTCCTCTTCTTCGGAGATGTCCCTGAGTGGACTATCCTGCTTGGAGGTGCGCTCTGCGTTGCCGGGAGTTTCATTATGTTTACTGAGGAAACCAGCGAACTTGAGACCCTGAGGGGGGAATAATATGGCTAAAAACCGCCCGATTAAGTTCAGGATTCTGGAACTTTTCCTTGACGAAAAGGAGCACTGGAACTATGAAATTGTTTCAAAAGTTCAGGAAGAGTACGGCATGAAAGGAGATTATAACAGGGATAGTATCAACTTCGATATCATAGAACTGGCTTCAGGGGGGATGCTGAAGGACGTGGAACAGAAGGTCGATGAGGAGGGTATCTATAAGAATAATTTTCTCCTGCACAAATACAGGATCACTGACTTTGGGAAAGTTCGGGGCTCGGATGCCTGTTTGCGTTATGTGTAAGTATGTTATGTAATCATGAGGGGGTAATATGGTACAAACAGAGGCTGCTATGGAAGCTTACAATGCCTACTGGGCAAATTCCTTTATACCAGCGGCTGACGTCATGTGGATGGTCCTGATTCTGATTCTGGCAGTTATTGCCCTGTATCAGGCAAGAACTTTTGTTTCACAGTTTTGAGCTTTCAAGTACAAAAACGGATCCTGCAAGCCCTTTCCCTGAAGCTTAAAAAACCTGCAGGCAGAACAGGAGTCCTCATAAAGAGGTTCTGGCTTTTTAGAGGAGATACCAGTCCGTGTCATCGACTGAGAGGTCTTCCTTGAGGCCAACTTCCCTTTTTGGGATTCCCATAGCGTCGGAAATGGCGTCGGAAAAGTCCTGCAGGTATTCTTTGCTGGAGAGGCTGTTATAAATAAATTTTTTTTCCGGTTGGAGCATTTTCCGGATTATGGGCTCCCTCGGGACTATTTCAACTTCGAGGTCCACCATCTCAAGGGCCTTTTCCATTGCGGTCCTGAAGTCCCCTATGCAGTAGGCTATCCTGTGCCTGTAGTTTTTTCGGGTTTTTTCGAGATAGGAGGCCAGTCTTTCACTTTCTATTCTTATAAAGTCCTTTTTGACCCGGGTTACGTTGCATTTTCCCATCATAAATTTATAGTGCATGAAAGGGTACTGGGTATCAAGTTCCCGGGGGGCTACCCCGCAGGTCCCGAAGGTCACGATATGTACGTCTTCGGGTTTTAGAAGTTCGAAGATGATACGGTCGAATTTTTTATGTGAGGGACTTTCATGGTAGGGTTTTTTTTTGGCGCAGGGCACAAAAATACAGAGTTTCCGGGCAGGGGCCTCGTATTCACTCAATATCCACTCGTTGGCCCGGACCATGTCCGGGTGATAGATTATCCTTTCAGTGTCAAGGGGTTCACTTGAACGTTCGTTTTCAGGGATGATGGGCTTCATGGAGGTTCATCGGCTATTGGTCAATAAAGTATATATATAATTAACCCCGACGGTTATGTGCGCTTTTGTGTAATGAGCACATTTTAAAAAAAATGCCAACCGTTTGTATAATTTTTACAGATTTCATGTAATAAATATAAATAAGAGAATATGTGTATTCTATTGTGTGTTGGTGTTAGTTAAAAATACAGGGAAAATGTTACTCTTGTTATAATAAAATTAAGGAAAAATATAATTAAGCTCCAAAAATTCTGAAAAACTGATTTCTGTATTGACAATTTTTGTGTCCAATATCTATTGCAGATTCAGGCAATGAAAAGATGAATTAATATAGTGATGCTATGGCAAATTCTATTCACGAAATGATCAGAGCAAGCTTCAGATGTGAAGACATGGTAAAGTGCGTGTTGGGTTTGAAGTCTCTTGACATCGAAGCTTACAAAGCTCTCTTAAACCATGGACCTCTGACTGCTGAACAACTGGGGGATCTCCTGCACAGGGAAAGAAGCACGGCTTACCGTGCCCTGCAAAACCTGATTACATGTGGCCTTGTTTACAGGGAAACCATGTCTATAGAAAGTGGGGGTTATTATTACGAGTACGTGGGAATTAAGCCCGATGAACTGAAGACCATTGTCAAGAAAAATGTGGATGAGTGGTACGGGCAGATGAATGAACTGATAGAAAAAATGGATGACAAAATGAATGCCCTCATAATAAAGATGGATGAGGAAAAAGTTTCTCCTGAAGAGAAGTACTAAAGTATATAAGAAAGTAACTTTTCCGGCCAAAACCGGTCCCTGGCGTTGAAAGCCCGGCAAGCTCTGAAAAACAAAAAAAATATATTTTGCCGGTCTTGACGAAAAGCCGTTTTGAGTCGCCTGGCCCGGATTTGTGAACCGGATCTTTTTGTTTTTCCGTAGCCGGGCCGGTTAGTGGAGGATCAGAAAACCCGGATCCTCAACGGCCGACGCAGGAGGCCGGGCGTTTCAAGAAGGATGTGAAATAAATACATACTTTCATACTGCTGTTTTTTTGAGAGGCAATGGAGATTTCAGCATCCACCACAGGGTTTCTGTGAAGTTAAGTTTTTTCTTTGTACCATCACGAAAAAGCCGCTCGCTTGCACGACCAGGGAAAACGCCGTCTCTTTTTTTTGAAATTGTGAACGATTGCCGGGAATTGAATTCGATTTGCAGAAAAGAAGCCCTGGCAGAAGTGGAAAAGTATACGTATCAAAACAGGCCCCTGGCGTTGAAAGCCCTACAACCTTGAAAATTATACAATATAGATTTGGCCGGTATTGGAGAAAGGGTTTTGATTCGCCTGGCCAGGATTTGTGAACTGGATTTATTGTTTTTCCGGAGCCGGGTCGGTTGTTGGGGGATCAGAAAACCCGGGCCCTCAACGGCCGACAGAGGAGGCCGGGGAGGCGAGAAGGGTTGTAAAATGCCTTCCGTTCTGGAATATCTCCAGGGGATTCCCCTGCAAGTCAGATTTCCGTATTTTAGGCCCGCCGCCGGACTATATATTTTTTGCGGAGTAAAAGGTGGCGTATTTTTCAGGTATCTTCATCCCTCTCCGCCCAGATACACCCCTATGTAATCGATTAGGAATACCCCTTCTCTAGATACCCCATTAATATTAACCTTCAGTTGGGACGTTATATCTTCAGCTGTAGGTGGTTCTTCAAAATGAAGCGTATCTCTGAATACATACCATTTTTCGTCTTCCAGTTCATTCTGATTTATTGTAGTCAGTACTTGATCTTGAAGGGTTATTACAATTTCCGGCATAGGAGTACTGCTGCCGTGTTTTTTTGTACTATCATACGCATAAACTATTAGAATCGTTACATCTGATACGTTTGAACCAGTTTCATAGAAATTCACGAAACTAAAGTCCAGTACATAAACATCCTGGTTCTCTACGAGAACAGATTCAGTATAATTCACCGGTTCATAATCATCTATAAGGACGTTTATTTCCCCTCCTCCGGGCTCAAAGTATCCTTCAATAATTGGATCATAGTCCTGAAGAGCCCCCACATCAATCGTCGCGTCCCCGGTCACGGAGGCGTTGTTGTAGGTATACCATTCTCCGGTCAGCAGAACGCCTGCACTAATCACCTTGAAATAGGAATCAGCTCCATTACCGTTACTCACAGTCAAATTGACGGTGTAATTTCCTGCTGTATGGTAGGTATGAGTCAAATTCCGCTCCGTGGAGGTGTTCCCGTCTCCAAGGTCCCAGAACCAGGAAGTCGGGTTCCCGGTGGAGTTATCGGTAAATTGCACTGTCAGAGGAACCGGGCCATTTGTTTCGTTGGCGTTGAAGTTCGCTACCGGATAAATTATAGGATACGTGACTGTTATTGTGGCTGATTTTGAGTCTGTGACGTTTCCATTGCTGGCGGTCAGGTTGACGGTGTAAGTCCCCGGGTTTACGAAAGTGTGTATCGGGTTCTTTGTATAATTGAGGGGGCTTCCGTCTCCGAAGTTCCAGTTCCAGATGCTTACGTTTTGAGACTGGTCTGTAAACTGCACGGTCAGTGGGGCCGTGCCGTTTGTTACGTTGGTTGTGAAGTTCACTATTATTTCTGATACTGTTATTGTGGCAGATTTTGAGTCTGTGTCGTTTCCTTTGCTGACGGTGAGGTTGACTATGTAAATCCCTGTTGTATTGTAGATGTGAGTCAAATTCTGCTCAGTGGAGTATTTCCCGTCTCCAAAGTCCCAGAACCAGGAAATCGGGTTCCCGGTGGAGGTGTCGTTAAACTGCACGGTCAGAGGGGCCGTGCCGTTTGTTACGTTGGTTGTGAAGTTCGCTATTATTCCCAGGACTGTTATTGTGGTGGTTTCAGTATCGGTACCGTTTTCATTTCTGGCGGTCAGGTTGACGGTGTAAGTCCCAGGGTTTACGAAAGTGTGTATCGGGTTCTTCGTATTATTGAGGGGGCTTCCGTCTCCGAAGTCCCAGCTCCAATTGTTTGCGTTTTTAGAATGATCTGTAAAATTGACGGTAAGGGGGGCGTATCCTTCGCTTACGTTGAAGGTGAAGTCGGCGACAGGAAGTACTTCATCGTATTCCCATAATTCCCAGGCAGTACTTCCTTCGCCTCCTACTACGATTTCGGCTTTAATCGTGGCATTGCGGATATGTACATTCGTGTGGTTTCCTGCCAGGTAGGTGAAGTTTACCGATTCTTCGGTAGAGCTAAGGGTATAGTTCTCGTTGAGTGAAAGCCCTGCGTTTTTGGCCGTTAGCTTGAAGTAATTTTCCCAGGCCAGGGGATATTTTGTGGAGATGTTGATTGAGATATTTTCATGGGTGGTATAATTTAATTCCGGGGCATAGCTATTTGCAGATAACTTGAGACTGCCACGGATGTTTCCGGAAATCGAATTCGGGTTTCCCAGAATTTCTACGGGGTTTATGTAAACGTATTCGTTTTCTGCATTCCGATTAAAGTTTATGAAGGAAGGCTGGAATTTCATGAGGTTACGGTCGTCCTGTTCGAAAATCAGGGCCCCGTTTTCATACCAGAATACCTGGTCCACATAGTACCGGTTGTTTGAATGGAATGTAACAGTCCCGCAGTCATAAATATAGTTATAAGGATCAGTAAAGTTCTCAGGATAGTCATCGCTATCAGTTATGATTTTTATTTCAACCGTATGTGGTATTTCATTGACGGCAAGAGTCCCCCCGGACTTCAGGGTGCCTACCACAGGAATTTCCCCACCCCCCATACTTAAGGGTACGCTTATCGAGATCCCGGCTTCAGCCGTTGAGTTATCGGACCCCATGAGTACGATCAGAGAGTCTATGCTTGATTTAACCGTTCCCATGTCCGCCCATACCTCGTTCATGTGAGCGTATTCGGCATCGGTTTTCCATTCCGGCACGTATTCTACCTGAATCACGGTGTAGACTGTAACTATAAGTGCGAATAGTAAAATTGCAGCAAGGGCTATTGCGGTCGCATTTTCCGAATTAGTAAAAGGAGTACTCAACTTTACGGTGCCGGGAATTGTTGCCTTAGCCCTCATAAACATCCTTGATCGTTTTTTAAATAAGTAAATCCCTTTTCTGAGATGTGATATCTTTTTTAATTATTCCATGCATCCGAAAGCCTGACTTTGTGGAGTATCTGATTTGAATCCGTGTGGATGAAATACAGGTCAACGGTGTCATTTATTGTCATGTTAATGCTTCGCGCCTGGTCCGTATCGAGAATTATGATCTCTCCGAATTTCCAGACTCCGTTTTCAGAATCACAGGTAATGTCAGGGTCCGAGGGATAAAAATCGTATTTGTTTCCGTTGTGATACAGGGTTATTTTTATGGAATCGAGTTTTATGGACTCCCCTCCTGCATGTTCGACCTTTATCCTGTTGGAGGTGGTGTTTACCATTTCGTGGAGCTCTACATGCGGGACGTTATTCATTCCCATCTGGCCGTACACGGCAGCGGAAAGCGCTGAAAGGAGCAGTACTACAATTCCCACGAGAAGAATCTCTCCTAAAACTTCGGATACTCCCTTAGAATCCCTGATAAAACTTTTCAGGTTTTTGTTTTTGATCACTGTGATGCCGCCGGAAGTTTCCAGAATAATGAAGTGGTATTGCTCCATGAGAATATATAGTCGTATCTCTCTAAATTTCATAATTTTTTATTGTCTGAGACACAAAATCAGGGCTGGCCGAAGTGGCTAAGTGTAACTATAAAACCGGTCCGTGGCGTTGAGGGGCCGGAAACCTCTGAAAAACAGAATATATATATTTATCGATATTGGTTAAAAGTCTTTTGAGTCGCCGGGCCAAGATTTGTGAAAGGTTCGAGACCTGTTTATTCAGGCCTGGTGGAATTGATTGCCGAGGAGAGGAAAATCCGGGCTCTAAACGGCCGACGCAGGAGGCCGGGCTTTTCAGGAAGGATGCGAAACGGATGTATACTTTCGTACCACTGCTTTTTGAGAGGTAATGGAGTATTTCAATATTCAAGTCCGGGTTTCTGTGAACTCGATCTTTTATGTTTGTTCTCACGAAAAGGCCGCTCGCTTGCGCGACCGGTGAGTGCCCCGTTCTCCTTTCTTTCGAAATCATGAACGTTTGCCGGGAATCTTGTTTGATTCGTAAAAGTGAAGTCCTGGCCGAAGTGAAGAAGCGGAAAGATAAAAACCGGCCCGTGGCGTTGAGGGGCCGGAAACCTCTGAAAAATAGACAAAATATATTTTGAAGATCTTGGGGAAGGGTTTTTGAGTTGCCTGGCCCGGATTTGTGAGATGGATTTATAAATCAGGCCGGGTAGAATTGATTGCTGGGGAGAGGAAAAAACGGGCCCCGAACGACTGAAGATTGATCTTTTTTGGAGGGGTAGTTTACATTCCTCAGACATTTCTCCTCAGTTCTTCATACGTCCCCCGAGACGTCCGCGTCTGTTTCAAGATTTCTTTGATCAGACCGGGGCCTAAATCTTCATTTCCATGCACAGGCACTACTGTCTTCCTGCCATCAGGGTGAACATATCTTACATGGCTCCCGACCTGATGCACTTTTTGAAAATTAAGTATCTCAAGTATTTTGCACATCTTCTTCCCACTTACGGGAAGTAGCCTGCTCATATCTTTACCTCAACCTGTTGAATTCCAATAAATTTCATTGGCAAAATATCTTCCAGTTCTTCGGCCTCAATACATACCTGGATTGCTTCCCTAACTCGCCCCATGGCCTGTTCCACAGTTTTTCCCTGGGTATAACAGCCTGGAATATCAGGGACTGTTGCTATGTACATTCCGTCCTCATCCTGTTCGATCAGGACCGTGTAATTCAAGCTCTTGCCTTCCATTGTACCATGACACTATTGGGTCGGTGAGTATTTAAAACTGATTTGAATTAGGGAATTTTAAACCGCTGTTGACAGTAGTTATGGTTCAAAAAAAATGGCCCCTCAACGGCCATCAGGCCGGTCTTTTCGAGTATGATGCGAAATAGATGCATACTTTTGCACTGCCGTTTTTTGAGAGGAAGGGGGATTTATCAGCAGTGGCAAGATTTCTGTGAACTCGATTTTTTATGTGTGTTATCACGAAAAGGCCGCTCGCTTGCGCGATCGGTGAGAGCCCCGTCTCCTCCTCTCGAAATCATGAACGATTACCGGGAATTGGATTCGATTCTTAAAATAAGGGGCCTGGCTAAAGTTAAGAAGCGGAAAGATAAAAACCGGCCTATGGCGCTGAAGGGCCGGAAACCTCTGAAAAACCGAAACAATATATTTTTCCGGTCTTGGTGAAGGGTTTTTAGAGTCGCCTGGCCCGGATTTGTGAGCTGGTTGGAGGCATGTTTATTCCGACCGTGCAGAATTGGTTGTTGTGATTCAGAAAAACCGGCCCTGCACGGTCCCTATCGATTCAGTTTGGCTTTTCCCACCACAGTTTTACCCTTGTGGACCAACCTCTCTGAACAAGGCCTCCGTCGTCTTCCTCAAGCACGCCTTCGAAGTAGTCCCTGAGGACGGCCTCCTGGGCATCGGAGCTTGCATTGTAGTATGATTTGAAGTCCTTAACAGCTTCTTCAAGGTTTGCATACCTGTGGACGTGCTCGAAGGGAAAAACACTTACATTCGGGTAGATTCCCATGTCATAGAGCACGTTATAGAGGACGTCGCACTTCGGGGCCTCCTGGTACTCCCTCCCGTGCAGAAGCGGCCAGAGTTTCCGGGAATGCATATCCCAGGAGGTTTCCCCTGCAAACCAGTAAAGGTAAACGTACTTTGAAGAAGCGTCCATCATCTTCCGGACCGAGGCGCGTATGTCTTTCATGCCCAGGGAATAGGAGGCAAAAACCACGTCATAAGGGCCGGAAAGATCGGATTCGACATCAACGGCCTCCCAGTCCTTGTGTACACATTCGACGTTTTTGATCCCGAACTCCCCGATGTTCTCCCGCATGACCCCCACCATGCCGTCCGAAGGCTCCACAGCGGTCACGTGGGCGACCCGCCCCGCAAGCGGAATTGCAAGGGTCCCCGGCCCGGCCCCTATATCGAGGACCCTGGAGTTTGGGGAGAGTTTCATGCCCTCGATTCTCTTTTCGGTTATTGCCCTTGACTTCTCATCCTGAAACATCCTCCAGAAACGCCTGGCGTTTTCCTTACTGTACCATATGCTCGCACAGTCCACATTCCTGTTCGATTCCAGCTGTTTTTCCAGCGTCTCTTTCCAGACCTCGTTCCAGTCAATGGCATCCGAATCCATGTTACAACCTCAGCAGGCCCCCATTTCAGACGGGCGTGTATTACAAATATATAAATAAGTATTATCAGATATACTTTATTAAGGTTGTTATATACGACTGTATATTTTCAAATCTTAGTTTTTATCTTATTATTTATTTGACAATTCTCGGCTCGATAGAACGAAGGGCCGGAAACCACGGGGTAACAGAAATAATATATTTTATAGGAGGTGGCGAAAGGATTTTGGAGTCGCCTGGCCCGGATTTTGGAGATAGAATTTTTGATTTTCCAGGGTTGGGTTTTTGTGTTTCAGAAACCCTGGGCCCTCAACGGCCGACGCAGGAGGCCGGGCAGTTCGAGAATGATGCGAAATAGATGCATACTTTTCAAACGCCGTTTTTTGAGAAGAAATGGAGATTTCAGAATTCAAGGCCGGGTTTCCGTGAAGTTATTTCTTATGTTTGTCATCACGAAAAGGCCGGTCGCAAGCGACCGGTGAAAGCGATGTCTTTTCTTCTCGAAATCATGAACGGTTACCGGGAATTTTGTTTGATTCTCAAAATCAGGGCACTGGTTGAAGTGGAGAAGCGCATAGATAAAAACCGGCCTGTGGCGTTGAAGGGCCGGAAATACAGAAAAAAGATATTTGGCCTGATTTGACGAAAGGCTTTTTGAGTCGCCTGGGCCGGGTTTCTGAGCTTGAATTTTTTATATGAGGGGGGCCGGGTTATTTATGGAGTTCTGAAAAACCGGCCCCTCAACAGGTGAAGAGTGATTTTTAGTGTGGCGCAAAGGAAGCAAACCACGGAACACACAGAACACACGGAAAAAAATAACGGAAGACGCCATTTACGGTTGCTCTGGCCTAAGTGAAGAAATGGAAAGAGAAAAACGGACGGCGGCAGGGAAGGGTTGGAAAACGGGAAATCAGGAAAAATATGGCTCTTCTTTATGATTGGCAGTGAGGATATTTGCAACTATTTTTAGTTAATTAGTTTATCTAGTTTTTGCATCAATTTGTTTATATCTTCAAAAACTAATTTTCTTATTTCACAGTAGTTCCGAATGGCCGTAGTTCCGAATGGGAACAACTTTGCACAGTCTTTACTGGTAAACGAATCTTTGAACCCCGTAAAAGTTATTTCATTTGTTAATATTATCGAGCGTATTTTGTAAAT
>JAQVBP010000178.1 GCA_028690255.1 Methanosarcinaceae archaeon | reverse complement strand
GCCTGCGAATCCGCAGAAGGCAGGTTCAGGCTTGTGGAAATCGAGGAGATGCACGTTTTTTCGGACGGCATCGACAAAAAACTTGAAGAGGCCGGGCTTCCGGCCTCCCTGATCATCTTCGCGTCCAAGCACAAAAGCAAGCAGGAAGTAAAGTCCCTGACCGTGCACTGTACCGGAAACTCCTCTGATGAAGCAAGGCTCGGGGGCCGGCCGAAAGAGCTTGCGGTAGCGGCTCCCGCAGCCATGAAGTCAATTCTCATGGCCATGAAAGACCTGGCCGCGGAAAAGGGGCTGGACTACGATGTAACCCTTGAAGTCACCCACCACGGCCCGACCGAACTTACCGTTCCCTCTCTCTATGTCGAAATCGGAAGTACGGAAGGGCAGTGGGAAGAACCGGTCCCTGGAGAAGTTGTTGCAAAAGCCATCCTTGCCGTCTCCCTTGAAAAAGTCCCCACAGCCGTGGGCTTCGGAGGCGGACACTACGCAACCCGCCAGACCGGCCTGGTGCTTGAAACCGAAGTAGCTTTTGGGCACAACTTCCCAAAGTACCAGCTCGAATTCGTGGACGAAGCCCTGGTAAGGCAGGCCGTCGAGAAATCAAAAGCCGATTTTGTCTATTTTGACCGCAAATCCATGAAAAGCGAGGACCGGAAGCGAATTACTGAAATTATCAGGAAGCTGGATCTTCCGGTCCTGAAAGAGTCCGAAATCCGGGGGATATATTCAGTGGAAGGGCCAGAAGAAGCATGACTGAAATCAATCTTTTTCCCCTGGCCTTTCGTTTTTTACTCGGAGGAAGCGCGGTTGTGGCCTCCACCCTGGCCGCGAAAGCCTTCGGGGGCCGAATCGGAGGGGTTTTTGCGGCCTTTCCTGCCGTTTATCTCGCAGCCATCCTGAGTCTGGGCCTGGACTATGAGGGCAGTGAACTGCTGTCCCTCTCGGAGCAGGTCTCAAAAGGGGCCCTTATAGGTATGGTGGCCGACATCGGATGTGCCCTTGCAGCCTCGTCTCTGATACTGAAATATGGATGGAAGACGGGCCTTTTCCGGGCTCTTCTCGTCTGGGCGGTCCTGGCTCCGGTAATCTATCTTGCTTGCTTTGGATTTTGAATAATTTTTTGGAAAATGGTGATATTAATGGAAATTAATCTGCGGGACCTGGCCCTCCGCTTTGTCCTGGGAGGAGCGTCGGTTGCTCTCTGTTTTATTCTTCTGCAAATCCTTCCCTGGAAAATCTTTGCAGGGATCTTTGCGGCCTTTCCGGCCGTAATGATTGCGGCAGTGGTCATGGCCGGATACTTTGGAAACTCAGAACTGGCGGCGGAAGTCACACTCGGAGCCAGTGCAGGGATGATGGGCTGCACGGTTTGCGTGTTTACGGCCGCTTTCTGTATGCAGCACCTGAACAGGTGGGGCCTGTCCCTTTCCCTCGCGCTCGGGGCCTGGTTCGTAAGCTCCTTTGTATTTGTTTACCTGATGCAGCACTTTCTGGCAGGAAGAAGGGTCGGGAAGTCCGGAAGGGCCGCTCCCTGAAATTTTAAAAACGGGGGTTAAGCCTCTGGAAAATGAATTATTCAGAAACAGGCTCTCACTCTAATGCTCCGGTTTTCTCTTCCGAGGGCACCTTTGCCGGGGTTTGCCGGTAAATGCTGGAATACTGGACCGGAAGACCTTTGTTTACAAAGTTGTATTTGAAATAGATGACTCCGGAACTTCCGCTGAAGTGAAAAAAACCGTTTTCGCTGGAATAATCATATCTGAAGGGGCTTGCCATGCAAATACTTAGTGACAGTCCCTGTTAAATAATTTATCCATTGAAACCTTTTTATATTTTTTGTTCCCCCTATATGCAGAACAATTATATTAGAGTCAATTCTTTTGATAAATTATATTTTGGCACTTCGCCGTTCTATGGGTAAGATGGAGTTCAATTAAAGAACGTGTTGGTTTTTGCAATGGATAACCACTCAAAAAAGCGAGGTGCTTATATTTTAACTGTATGACAACAGTAACCCTTTAAGAACAGTAACCTTTTACGTTTACTCTGCGGCAATTTGCCGTTCCCCTTTGAGGTTTATATCATGATTGAAATCACATTAAACGGCGTATACAACATTTATTACTCGATTCAGGGTATGAGAAACCCTAAAAACTCCTGGTCTCTTATGGACAGCAGCGAACCCGGAGAAGACGGGAACTGCACTCTCGGGGAAAAAGACCTCAGGCTTGCCCGGATGCTGACCCTTGCAGGTACGGAACATTCCAAGTTCCTGCGTTTCATCCCGGTCTGCTTCGATATCAATGCTCCTTTTTACTGGTGGAAGGAGTTTGATACCTACAAGTTTGCGGAAAAGAACTCCTGCTCGACCATGCACAAGCTGACCAGCCGCCCCCTGACTCCCGAAGATTTCTCCTTCGACAGCATGACCGAATACCGAGAAGCCCAGCTAAAACATATCAATACTCTTATCGAGGCTTACAACGCCAGAAACGGTGACATTGAAGAGGATCTCGTTTCCAGGATGGCCCTTTTTCGGGAACTGATTCAGGATCTTCCAAGTGCTTTTAACCAGAAGCGCACGGTAATCACAAACTACGCCGAACTCCGGAACATCTACTTCCAGCGCCGGCACCACAAGCTTGAAGAATGGAGAACATTCTGCCAGTGGATGCAGGACGAACTCCCGTACAGCGAGGAGCTTATTTGCCTTGAAAAAGACGAGCAGGCCTGAGAGTTTTTTTTCATCTGTTTTCCTTGACATGTCAAATTAACTCTAATTTGGAGTTTTTATGCTTATTTCGACTCAGTTTCAAAATCAAGTGATTTATGGGCCTTAAAAATTATTGGCTCTTCGTTTTTTTGTATGGGTATAACGAATCTTAACTCAAAGAGGGACTGTTTTTGTGATAGCTACACACAAAACAGTGAAGAGTCTATTTTACAGAACTTTAGGTACACTGCTGAGTTAAGAAAAAAGCACCATAAATGGAATCAATAGCAAAAAAAGGTAAGATAAAATGTACTTTCATTTTTTGTGTCTGTTATTCGCAGAATATCATGTTTGTTTTTGAAGGTGTTTCCCTCTACAGAGGCAACACCAAACATGATTAAGCAGTTAAAAGCCCGAAGAACCTATCTTTTTAAAGAAGGGAGGGGTCTCCCATATTCTTTTCTATTTACCCCTTCTATCAGTTCTCTCTTATAATGAATTTGACCTTATTAGCTATTCTTTGATCTTGATACCAATATAATACCTACAACCAAAAGAAGTCCGATAACACCTCCAATGACCAACCCCTTAGAAGATTCTTCGGATTCAGGAATTTGTTCTGCATAAGTGCCAGAGGAACTGTCAGGATTTTCATTTTCAAGGGGTTTTTTGATATTAGTATCACCAACATTTAAATCATTTATGACAGCTTTGCCTTCATCCTCTACTTTGGTCTCATCAGTTAGGAAAAAACCTCCTCCACTGTTGCTGGGAACTGCATCTTTAACGTTATTTCCAGGTATCTCTTTCTCAGATATCTCTGCATCAATTTTAAGAGCCAGGAATCCATCGGAGTCTGCCTGATTTGCATCGATAGGTATCATTTCTATTTTATCATTATTTATGTAAAATTCAAGGTTGCTGTAATCTTCGGGTGCACAATCTATTCTAAGTTTGTTTCCAAAACCATCTCCGAATTTACCTTTGACCTTAACCACTGTGGAACTTAGTGATTCACCATTAAGTTTTACTTCAATCGTGGTTCCAGGCGGAGCATCTTTTTCGTTTAAAGAGAGAGCTCCAGAAATGAGAAGTGGAAAATCTGGTTTTGATGGTATTTGTTCTGTTGCGGTGACAACCCCCATTGTTGCAAATAAAATCAAAAATACTTGTAATAGTATTGAGAATCTGATAAAGAAGTTTTGATTCTTTTTCATATGATACCCCCCGATATCAAAAATATACCAGAATGAGTTATTTATGTACTCTTCCAGATTTGATATTCGGAATTACCTCTGGTAATATCCCAATTCCGGGATTAGGAGTTCCGAATTTTAAAGCTGGATGAGTATAACTCATCCTTTATGAATTTTCTTTCTTACTCCGAAATTATCACAAAACAACCTCTGCATAAGTCGCTTAAAAACATTGATTTTCAAGATCAAGCTCTTCAATCAAGGTTACAAAGTAATCAATTGCATAGGTCATTTCATTGTGAGTCCTCAGTAACCGACCGGTGCATATAAGCTAGTCTTATTCATGTCAGTCTCATTCATGTACAACCAGTATCCTTCGTATGGATTCATTTCAAAAACATCAGTACCCATATGCTTTCCGGATATTATTCCTGTTTTGCCATTATAACCACACTGAGTATAATTCATTATAGTCTGGTTCCAGGGCCCCATTATGTGCGTGTACTTGGTATCGATGTTTTCAAGTACCAGTTCCGCATACAGGGTATCTGTTGAGTCACAGTGCCCTATGGTATTCCACCCTTCAAACAGATTGAGTGTCGGTGGAGTGGACGGCAGTTTCTTAAGAAGCCTCTCACATGGGATGAAAGATTTTTCAGTTGCATGAATCCAGTAGCCTTTCAGTGGCACCCATGTAAGGTTCATCGAAGAATCCCAAGTATGGTTTTCTGCGTTGTAATCCAAGACAGCATCAACCGGCAAGTCGCAGAGAATGTTAGCGAAACACGGGTCAACCAGTTTAGTTGGGACAGACACAAAGTTCCAGCCCTTATACAACATAATACATCCGGAGTTGTTGGAGTAAATGGTTACATTGACCTGGGTATCACAGCCAATTGCTGCTGAGCATGCCATAAATTCCATCTGGTATATACCGGTAAAGGAATAGGTTCCACTGATATTGTCCGGAATACACACGGTATATGTGTATGTCTTATTTACTGCTCCAGAAGTAACCACCCACTTGACATGGCCTGGAATGCTTGTGTAATCCCCACCGTCACTGGCACCGGTTACGGTCCAGCCCGCAGGAACACACTCGTCAATGGCGTAGTAGGTGGCAGAACCCGGGGTCACACAAAGGGAAACCACCATAGATGAACCGGCAGCCTTAACCACATCAGGTAAATCCCTGCAAACACTGGAAGATCCCCCGGGACCCGCATCTGTTACAGCTACCTGGGTGTCACAACCAATTACAGCTGATTCTGCCATACATTCCATCTGGTATATGCCGGCAAATGAATAAGTTCCGCTGATATTGTCCGGAATACACACGGTATATGTGTATGTCTTATTTACTGCTCCAGAAGTAACCACCCACTTGACCCGGCCTGGAATACTTGTATAATCCCCACCGTCACTGGCACCGGTTACGGTCCAGCCCGCAGGAACACACTCGTCAAT
>JAQVBP010000024.1 GCA_028690255.1 Methanosarcinaceae archaeon | reverse complement strand
TATATGTGTATGTCTTATTTACTGCTCCAGAAGTAACCACCCACTTGACCCGGCCTGGAATACTTGTATAATCCCCACCGTCACTGGCACCGGTTACGGTCCAGCCCGCAGGAACACACTCGTCAATAGCATAGTAGGTGGCAGAACCCGGGGTCACACAAAGGGAAACCACCATAGATGAACCGGCAGCCTGACTCCCCTCAGGAAGATCCCTGCAAACACTGGAGGACCCTACGGGACCCGCACCTGTTACAACGACCTGGGTATCACAGCCAATTGCAGCTGAGTCTGCCATGCCTTCCATCTGGTATATACCAGCAAATGAATAGGTTCCGCTGGCACTGTTCGGAATACACACGGTATATGTGTATGTCTTATTTACTGCTCCAGATGCGATTACCCACTTAACATAGCCGGGATCGCTTGTGTAATCCCCACCGTCACTGGCACCGGTTATGGTCCAGCCCGCAGGAACACACTCTTCAATTGCATAATATGTAGCACAATCCACTGTAACGTCCAGAGAGACACTAATCTCTGAACCTGCTGCCTGATTGCCTGACGGAAGATGCCTGCAGACATTAGAGGAAGATGCCGCTACCAGAGGCAAGGTTACTAAGAGTAGCATTGCTACAATTCCAATCGTCATGAATGACTTTTTCATAATCATTCCTCCAAAAAATGTAGCTGAAAGGCAACTTACTGCCTTTCATGCGGTCTGGCAATCAGATAGCTCCTGCCTTCCAATAACCAATAATCTTCATCAGTTCTTCCATGGACAGAGATCCTGCCTTCCAGTCACTGATTGCTTTCATAAGTTCGGGCATATCGATTATGCGGTTCTTGTTCTCATCATACGGATGGTAATCCGGATTAGGTACAATCTCCTCTGGCGGGATGTAGAGCCTCATGTCACCGATTGTAGCAAACCCTACAAGACCCGTAATAGGCACAGGCAAGGGTGGGAACTGCTGGTTAAGATAGAGCTTGTCCACACATGTCCAGGTATCAGAACAATCGGAGTCAATATATCCGATAGATCTGTTTATTGCACCACCTAATGGATGCCAGGTTAATGCTCTGTTTTCAACCAGGTCAAGATTACCCGCTCTCACAGAAGTGTACGCACCATAACCTGCCGTAGGAGTAAGCCTGACGTCAAAGAGTGAAACCCGACCAAGAGGAGCAATATCTATGTAGAACGGATCACCAATATCCAATTTCCTATCCCCGTTTATGTCAAAGTATGATACGTTATAACCCAGACCAGCAACAGACAGATTTGCAGTGAGTGGGATTAACGGTTTGTTCAGGTCAAGGTCGTTAGCCACCTTTGTGTTTGCCGGATACTTGCAGTCCGGATCATCCGCCGGCACATTGTGCCAAGGGGTGAGTCTGATATCTCCAGCTTCGATTACATCATTGCTGTTGTCGACATCTATATACAGAGTATCTCTATCGTCGAAAATTCCGTCTCCATCATAGTCATAGAATTTCAGTGCTGCATTCTCTATACCCAGGTTTTTCAGCATATAAACTGCATCAATATCACACTGTTCAACCTTTGTTCCGCAGGAAGGCCAGCACTCATTTGCGATTGCTTCCGGTGGGATATACAGTCTCATATCACCGATGGTTACAAAGCGATCGAATCCGAGAAGCGTACCAGCAGTAATGTTATAAATTGGCTGTTCAAGATAGAGCTTATCCGGACAGGTCCAGGTACCACTACAATCATCGTCGATGTATCCGGTCAGATTTGCGGGTGTCGTAGTAAATCCACCTATCGGCCAGAAAGGCCAGGGATCGTAAAGGTCCAGATCTCCTGCCCGGACTGTAGTGTACGCCTCATAGCCATATTCCTCTCTCGGAGTCAGTCTGATATCATAAATCGATGTTATGTTGTTAGAGTCCATATCCACGTAAAGAGGATCTGTAATATCATATCCCGGCTGGTTACCTGCATTGTTTATATCAAAGAATGTGATAAGGCCAGCTTGATCTGGATATATAAGTGGCATTCCCTGGTCAAGGTCATTAATCACCTTGGTATTCGCCGGATATTTTAAATCCGAGTTACCTTCCGGGACGTTGTGCCACGGTGTGATTCTTACATCCCCGTTATCGACTCTACCCGTTATTCCTGGCCCAGGCAAAAGTGGCACATTGACAATATCTACATAAGCACTGTCAATTCCATCAAATACACCATTATCATTGAAGTCATGGAACCCGATTGCTAGGTTAGTCAGAGTACTGAGTGTATATACCGCATCAATGTCCCCCTCTTCAACCTTTGTGCCACAGGAAGGCCATCCTTCTTCTGCAATAGCTGCCGGCGGTATGTAAATCCTCAGGTCTCCAATGGTTACGAAGAAATTAGCGTTTATATCGAAATCACCCTGTGCCCCGGTAGTATCGTTGATTTTGGGCTGCTGCAGGTAAAGCTTGTCCGGGCAGGTCCAGGTAGTACTGCAATCGTCATCGATGTAACCTAAAAGGTCTGCAAAAGTTCCTTGAAGTGCAGGATTATTCTGATTGTTTGGCATCAGAGTAAGTGTCTGTCCCTTGTCTCCATCATATACTCCTACGGTGGTATATGCGTTGTATCCCCAGCCATTGGCAGTAAGCCTGATGTCATGAACTTCGACAGTACCACCACAGGCGTTTACATCAACATAGATGGGATCTTCGATGTCATATCTTCCATCGTTTTCGAGGTCAATGAAATAAAGAACCTGTTGCTTTTGCGGAACCACAAGAGGAAGCCCCTGGTCAAGGTCGTTGGCAACCTTGGTATTTGCAGGATACTTAAACTGCGGGTTACCAGCTGGAACATTATGCCAGGGCGTGATCCTCACGTCAATGTTCGGGTCGATTATACCGTCACCGTCCATATCGAGGTATCCCGAATCGTAATCATCGAAAGCCCCTACAGTGCCACCATTTATGTTATAATCGAAGAAAGCAAATTGCGGAACACCGGGAAAAGCAAATGATAATGCATATACTGCATCAACATCCCCCTCATTCACTTTTGTCCCGCATGATTCCCAGCAAGAATTAGCTGCAGCTATTCCTGTAAAGCATAAAATAGCTGCAATCAAAAATACAGTTATTTTCCTTCGCATTTCTGTATCACCCTCAATTTGACACATCAGTAAAGCTTATGTCAATGAAACAGTCCCGTGAGGATCATTATTTATTCAGAAGAAGCTTCAGAAATCACAGGTAATCTCGGTATAATGTATTGCTATTTTACTTTCCTGTACTGGAAATCCAAAAAATACCGGCATAGGACCCCCATAATTTCATTTCAAAATTTATGCAACAACGTTCAAACCCGATTAAAACATCAGACACATTAAGATGCCCTTCCGGAGTTCCGGATGTTTGACTGTCATTAGGGTTCATTTTGCATTGTTGCAGTGCTTGAAGCCCCCAACTCCCAAACTAACTCCTCTGGCAACTGCCAATAGTTAGATAAAATGCAAATAATATATATCATTAAGAAAGTTTTATAAGAATGACAAATATATATATAAATGGCTGAATAGTTCTTTTGAAAAAAATACTCCTAATTTATAAAAAATATAATGGTATCTCCTCCGATTTTAAAAATTAGTAATTATAAAAATCTAGATGGCCGTAAATGGTAATGAAACGTATTTTAAAATAAATAGATAAATAAATTATTTAGATTTAAATTATCAATGAGTCGTTTTAGATCACCAATAAATATTACAGGGAATTTTTGATTTTTATATAATTATACCAATTATAATTGTTGGGGAGTAAAAAGGAACTATTATTATTGTTGTTTAGAGGTCAAGCCCCCATTATTAGAATAAAAAGACCGAAGAAACCGCATAAATAAGTATTAACAATGTGATTCAAGAAATTTCCCACATTATAAACTGGTTGTTTAATATCACACTGATATCATTATATAATAAGTCAAACGATAGAGAATAAGAATCTTAGTTACCTGCAAAGGGATGCGTTAAAAGGGATACACTAATTATTTGCAATGAAGGGGATTTTGCAAACATAATTTTTGATGTCTAGGGGGGTATTAACATAAAAAGAAGGAGTCGGACTGATATTGCAGTCGATATACTGAAAGTGGCCACGAACGGAGCGAAAAAAACACATATAGTATACGAAGTAAACCTGAATTTTAACATCGCTCAGAAGTATCTGGAAATGTTGAAAGAAAAAGAACTCATCAGACACGAAAATGGGCTTTTCATCACAACCGAAAAAGGAAAAGCCTTTCAGGAAATGGCAAAGGAACTCAAATTATAAACAAACCTTTCTTACCCTTTTTTTCTTTAGCTTTTTAAGAAACAGGCCCATGAGTCTTTAGTTAAAGGATGAGTCACTTCTAGCTTTTTGTAAACATACTTTTCTTTTTTCAGTGGAATCCGAAACCTGATTCACGCAGATTTTTTCTCTATAAGGCCAAAGTAGATCTTCTGCAGATATTAATAGAAAAAGAGATTGAAGTGCCGTAACAATATTTCTGAATAATTATACGCTTCGGTATATATAACGTCAATTCAAAAACATACTACATGGCTCTGAAAGCTCTTTTTTTAAACTGCACGCTTAAAAAATCACCAGATGTATCGAATACACACGCACTTATCGATAAGGCTGTAGTCCTTTTTAAGGAAATGGGAATAGAAAGCGACATGATAAGAGTCGTTGACCACAACGTGGCCTTCGGGATCTATTCCGACATGGGGGGAGGGGACGAATGGCCGAAAATCCTTAAAATGATAAAATTATGTGATATCCTTATAATTGCATCGCCGATCTGGTTTGGGGTACGATCCTCTGTGGCCCAGCTGGTTCTGGAGAGGCTGGATGGGACATATATGGAAGGAGACCCCGAAACAGGCCAGTATCCCCTCTACGGAAAGGTGGCCGGAGTCATTGTTACGGGAAACGAAGACGGGGCTCACAACGTCAGTGCAAACACCCTTTTTAACCTGACCCACCTTGGCTGTGTTGTCCCTCCGAACGCGGACTGTTACTGGGTAGGGGATGCCGGGCCCGGGCCAAGCTACATCGAAGCAGGAGGAGACCGCCACCTTTACACCAACAGGACGGTACGTTACATGATCCATAACCTTGCATACTTTGCAAAGCTGCTCAAAGAAAACCCGATCCCAACCAACCTCAGAAAGCTTGATGAAGAGGCAAAGAAAGTAAGCAATCGGTAAGGAAACAAAATCCAAACCCAGGAACCTGCAGAATTATTTCCTGAATAAACTTATAAAAATCTTAAAAAACCATTAAAAATAAAACCGGGGGGAAATTCTTGACCGATGGGGAAGAAATAGCAATCAAACTCAAGGTTGCGGAAGCGGACCAGAGAGACGTAGGCAAAGGAATTGTCAGAATAGACGAAGCCTTCAGGGAAAAACTGGGTTTAAATCCCTTTGATGTAGTGGAAATTAAAGGGGCCAAAACCACCTCGGCCCTCATAGGGCGTGCATACCCGAGTGATGCTGGGCTTGACATCATCCGCATGGACGGGCTTATCCGCTCGAATGCGAAAACCAGTATAGGAGAATACGTAGAAATCCGAAAAGCCATATGGAAGGAAGCAAAGCACGTAACTCTTGCCCCCGTGACCCGGGGAATGAAGATATACGCTCCCAGTGAGACCCTCAAAGCCGTATTCATAAACCGTACGGTCTCTAAAGGAGACTTCATATCCACCACAAGCGTCCGGAGATCCAGTGAGACTTTCGGAAAAGGGCTCATGTTCGAAGATTTTTTCCAGGACTTTTTCGGCCCCTCCTTTGGCCCTTCCTTTGGCCTGGGGGAAATAAAGATGCAGGTCGTCTCGACCTCTCCCGCAGGAATCGTAAAAATCACGGATATGACCGAACTTGAACTCCTGCCCGAAGCTGTGGAAATCCCTTCGGAACAGAGCATTCCGACCGTCATGTACGAAGACCTCGGAGGGATCAGAGATGCCATATCAAAGGTCAGGGAAATGATCGAGTTGCCCCTAAAACACCCGGAACTCTTTGACCGGCTGGGAATCGATGCTCCCAAAGGAGTGCTACTCCACGGCCCCCCCGGGACCGGGAAGACCATGCTCGCAAAAGCCGTTGCAAACGAATCCGACGCCTACTTCATTTCCATCAACGGGCCTGAGATCATGTCCAAATACTATGGAGAATCCGAACAAAGGATTCGGGAAATCTTCGACGAGGCCGAAAAAAATGCCCCTGCAATTATCTTTCTGGACGAAATCGATTCCATTGCCCCGAAAAGGGCTGAGGTCACAGGGGAAGTCGAGCGGAGGGTAGTTGCCCAGCTCCTCTCCCTCATGGACGGCCTGAAGGAGAGAAAAAATGTGATTGTAATAGGAGCCACAAACCGGCCCGAGGCCCTGGACATGGCCCTCAGGAGACCGGGCCGTTTCGACCGGGAAATCGAACTCAGAGTCCCGGATACCGAAGGCAGGCTCGAAATCTTCCAGATTCATACCCGGGGCATGCCCCTCGCAGGAGACATAAATCTCAAAGGCCTTGCCCAGGTAACCTACGGCTTTGTGGGTGCGGACATCGCCGCCCTTTGCAGGGAAGCCGCAATGAGCGCCCTTCGGGAAATATTACCCAGGATTAACCTCAAAGAAAAGGAAATTCCCAAAGAAATCCTGGACTCCCTTCAGGTAACCAGGCAGGACTTTGAAAATGCCATGAAAGACGTCCAGCCCTCCGCCATCCGGGAGATCCTGATAGAAATCCCTGACGTAAGCTGGGACGATGTCGGGGGCTTGAAAGAGGTAAAAAACCTCCTGAAGGAAGCTGTGGAATGGCCCCTCAAACACCCAGAATCCTACCGGAACATCGGGGTTGAAGCCCCAAAAGGCGTACTCCTCTACGGTCCCCCGGGCACGGGAAAAACCCTGATTGCAAAAGCCATTGCCCATGAATCCGATGCCAACTTCATCACAGCCAAAGGCAGCGACCTTCTCTCCAAATGGTACGGGGAATCCGAAAAACGAATCGCTGAAGTCTTTATGAGAGCCCGTCAGGTGGCCCCATCCATCGTCTTTTTGGATGAACTCGACGCCCTTGCCCCCATCCGGGGAATTTCTGCAAGCGAACCCCAGGTCACGGCCAGAATTTTGAACCAGCTCCTTTCCGAGATGGATGGGCTTGAGGAGTTGCGAAGTGTTGTTGTGCTCGGAGCGACCAACCGCCCTGACATCATAGACCCCGCCCTCATCCGCCCAGGTCGCTTCGACGAGCTCATCCTCGTTCCGATCCCGGACAAAGCCGCAAGAAAAGAGATTCTCAAAGTCCACACAACGAAAATGGCCCTTGCAGAAGATGTGAACCCGGAGGAACTTGTGAACCTCACCGACCGGTATACAGGAGCTGATATCGCCGCAATCTGTAAAAAAGCCGGAAGATATGCCCTCAGAGAAAATATAAACGCAAAGGAAGTTCGTCAGGAGCATTTTCTCAAAGCAATCCAGGAAACGGGCCCTTCAGTTACCCCGGACACTATGAAATACTACGAAGCTATCAAGGGAGAACTAAGGACAAAGAAATCCAAAGAAATCGAAAGCCCGTCTTATGCATAAAAATTGCTTTATTCCTTTTGGAATGAAAGTACTGTGTGTACTTTCATTTTTTATGCCTGTAATTCAGAAATTTCATGTGCGCTTTTTTAAAATATAATCGCACCATTTTGAAGATTAAAAACGTTTATAAGCAATATTTTCAAAAACAAAGCTGTAAAATGAATTATTTATTAAAAAGAAAGAGAATTAACAAAACCCTTGGAAAATAAACCCTGCAAATAATGTTAACCAACTACATTAAATACGATAATTACTATCGGTAATATATATGCAGCTCCCTACCCCCGAAAATCTTAAGAGAAGAAGGACTGAGCTGAAGCTTACCCAGAGTGACCTGGCAAAAAAGGCAGGAGTAAGCCAGCCCCTCATAGCCCGCATCGAATCCGGAGACGTCGACCCCAGACTCTCTACAGTCAGGAAAATTCTTGATGCATTTGAAGGAGTCAAAATAGAGCAACAGATTATCATAAGGGACCTGATACAGTCCCCTGTAATCCATATTTCCCCGGATGATTCCGTGGAAGATGTTGTAAACCTCATGCACGAACACGGTTATTCTCAAATCCCTGTTCTGGATCATGGAATTCCTGTAGGGAGCGTCTCAGAAGACCTTATAGTAAAACTGATGGCCGAAACAAAGAAAAAATCAGTCTCCAACATGAAAGTCCTGGAAATAATGGGAGAAGCCTTCCCAACCGTTTCCCCGTCAATTTCAATCTCGGTGGTCTCACATATGCTTGAGGCAAATCCTGCCGTACTTGTTGTAGAGCTTGGAAAAGTAGTAGGCGTTGTTACAAAACACGACGTAATGAAGCTTTTGCATGAACGGCCGGCAAAACACTCGGAAAGTAAAGATCAAATCTCAGGATAATTAAAGGCTCTTCGCCGTTCTCTGTGGGTAAGATGGAGTTCAATTAAAGATCGTGTTGGTTTTTGTAATGGATAACCACTCAAAAAAGCGAGGGTCCTAATTAAACCTTTTAAATCTCAGGATAATTAACCTTTAGATCTCAGGATAATTAAGCTTTTAAATCTCAGGATAATTAACCTTTTAAATCTCAGGATAATTAACCTTTTAAATCTCAGGATAATTAACCTTTTAAATCTCAGGATAATTAACCTTTAGATCTCAGGATAATTAAGCTTTTAAATCTCAGGATAATTAAGCTTTAAATCTCAGGATGATTAAGCTTTAAATCTCAGGATGATTAAGCTTTAAATCTCAGGATGATTAAGCTTTAAATCTCAGGATGATTAAGCTTTAAATCTCAGGATGATTAAGCTTTAAATCTCAGGATAATCAGATATCAAGATAATCAGACCACATGATTATAATACTAGAATTCGAATTAGAACAGCACTCGCTTAGAAAAAATATAGATTAAATATTAAGCTTACAAAAAATTTGGAGCATATAAATTATGGATCTGGAAGATACCCTGCTCATGATGCCAGGGCCCGTACCCGTTGCCCCCAGGGTTCTGAGAGCTATGTCGAAACCGATGATCAACCACCGCAGCCCAGGGTTTGCTGCAATCTATGACGACTGCAGGGAAATCCTGGCAGACGTATTCCAGACAAAAAATGACATCTGCATAATCAGTGGTTCAGGCACTGCAGGCATGGAAGCCGCGGTCGGATCTGTGGTCGGAAGTGAAGATAGGGTTGTTTCAATTGAAAACGGAAAATTCGGAGAACGTTTCAAAGACCTTGCAGCCCTGTATGGAAACCTGGCTCCTCTTGAAATAGAATGGGGTCAGCCCGTAGACCTGGAAAAACTTGAGGAACAGCTTGAAACAGGCGCAAAAGCCGTAACCCTTGTCCATAATGAAACCTCTGCGGGTATCATGAACCCTGCCCCCGAGATTGGTAAACTTGCGAAAAAGTACGATGCCCTCTTTATCATGGACGGGGTAACCTCCCTCGGAGGAGACGAGGTTAAGGTGGATGAATGGGGGGTAGATATTGCGGTTGTGGGCTCTCAAAAATGCCTTGCAGCACCCCCCGGGCTCGCAATGGTCTCAATAAGCAAAAAGGCCGTTGAGGCAATGGACGATATTAAAAAAAGGCCTTACTATGTGGACCTCAAGGCCTATAAAAAGAGTGGAGACAAAGCCAGGACCGAAACTCCCTATACCCCTGCAATTCCGCTCTTCTACGCTCTCCAGGAGGCCCTGCACATCGTAAAGGAAGAGGGAATGGAAGCCAGGATCAGGAGACACAGGATGCTTTCCGAAGCCGTGCGGGCATCCATGGCCGAAATGAACATCGAGATGTTCCCGCAGCTTAACGAGTACAGCCAGTACTCAAACACCGTCTCCGCAATGAAGGCCCCCGAAGGCCTTGATGGAGAAGAAATCAAAGCGGAAATGAAAAAGCGCGGTATCATCATTGCCGGTGGCCAGAACCACCTGAAAGGCAAAATCTTCAGGATAGGTAGTATGGGAAACGCAACTGCAAGGGACATCCTCTCAACCATCCAGACCCTGGAACTCGTGCTCCATGAAAAAGGACTGCTGGAAAACTTTGGGGCAGGAGTGGAAGCCGCCGCAAAAGTGACAGACAGGCTCTAAAAGCCAAAAGATAAAAAGATATAAACATAGAGGTGGACCTTAGCCATAAGATCCGCATCTAATCCCCCAACACCTGCAAAACCGGAAACCCTGACAGGGATAAATATGCCAACTATCGGAATCGCAGACACAACCTTCGCCCGCTATGATATGGGACGCGCAGCAATTGACGAGCTCCAGAAAAACGTAAGCGCAAAAATAAAAAGGGTAACCGTACCCGGGATTAAAGACCTGCCCGTTGCAACCAAAAAACTCATTGAGGAAGAAGGCTGCGATATAGTCATGGCACTTGGGATGCCCGGGGGAAAAGAAAAAGATAAAGTCTGCGCCCACGAAGCGTCCCAGGGCCTGATTCTGGCCCAGCTTATGACAAACACCCATATCATCGAAGTCTTTGTCCATGAAGACGAGGGAAAGGACGAAAAAGAACTCTCTTTCCTTATGGACAGACGAACGCGGGAACATGCTCAAAACGTTATAAAACTCCTCTTCAAACCTGAAAAATTAACCAGAGAAGCTGGCACCGGCCAGAGGCAGGGCTTTGAGGACGCAGGGCCATTAAGGATGTAATAAAGAGAAAAAACAAGGACTAGAGAGATCATGACAATCAGCCTAGGATTTGTGGTAGCTGAATTTAACAGGGATCTGACCTATCAGATGGAACTGCTTGGAAGAGAACACGCCGAATTCCTGGGGGCAAGTGTAAAAGAAACCATCCTCGTCCCAGGAGTTTTTGAAATGCCCCTTGCAATAAAGAAGCTCTGCGCAAGGGACGATATCGACGCCGTGGTCACCATAGGTAGCGTGATCGAAGGGGATACAAAACATGACGAAGTGGTCATACAGCACGCGGCCCGGAAGATAATGGACCTTTCCCTCGAATACGACAAACCCGTAACCCTCGGGATACCTGGCCCCGGCATGACGCGGATGGAGGCCCACCAGCGCGTGGACTATGCGAAGAGAGCCGTAGAAGCCGCTGTAAAGATGGTACGGCGGCTCTAAGGAACGCGAAGCCCAGGAAATGATTAGCAAAATGGAAAAGACAAGGATCATCCCCTATGACATCCGCAAGGCTTAAGCGAGTAGAAGAATCCGCAACAATCCGGATCTCCAACATTGCAAACCAGATGATAAAAGAAGGAACTGACGTTATTAACTTCAGTCTTGGAGAACCGGATTTTGACACTCCGAAAAATATCTGTGACGCCGCGGTAAAAGCCATGTATGAGGGTCAGACCCACTACGCCCCTTCCGCAGGCATTCCGGAACTCAGGACAGCCATTGCCGAAAAACTGAGGACGGAAAATAAACTGGACGTCAGAGATACAGAGGTTCTGGTTACTCCAGGTGCCAAGCAGGCAATCTTCGAGATAATGATGGGCGTGTTAAACGACGGAGACCAGGCAATCCTCTTTGACCCGGCCTGGGTAACCTATGATGCCTGCATCCGCTTCGCGGGAGCGGATACGGTCTGGGTCCCGACAAACCCCGAAAAAGGTTTTATTCCGGAAGATTTTTCCGAGTACATCAACAGCAAAACAAGGATGATTGTCGTAAACACTCCGGGAAACCCCACAGGCGGCGTTTTTAGCAAAAAGGCTCTGAAGTGTATTTCCGACCTTGCAATTGACCACGACCTGCTGGTAATCTCCGATGAGATTTATGAAAAAATCATCTATGACAAAGAACACATAAGCCTGGGAAGTTTTGAAGGCATGCAGGATCGGACGATCACCGTAAACGGTTTTTCCAAGGCCTATGCCATGACCGGCTGGAGACTTGGTTACCTGGCGGCCCCTCCGGAAATTTTCAAACTTCTATTAAAAATACATTCCCACTCGGTAAGCAGTGCCACAACCTTTGTCCAGTATGGGGGACTCGAAGCCCTGACCGGCCCTCAGGACAAGGTAAAAGCAATGGTAGAACGTTTCAAGATGAGACGTGACATCCTTATTAACGGCCTGGATAATATCGGAATCAAATGTAAGAGGCCAGACGGTGCCTTCTACGCCTTCGCCGATGTAAGTGAATACGGCACAGGCTCCGAAGTTGCTGAAATGCTCCTCAGGGAAGCCCACGTAGCCGTAACCCCGGGCATTGCCTTCGGGCCATCTGGCAAGGACTTCATAAGAATATCCTACGCTACCTCCGTAGACAGAATCAGCGAGGCCCTCATAAGGATGGAAAAAGTATTCGAATAATCAAAAAACGTTCTTATAAGTACATAGCAGAAAACCCGTTTAATCTTTAGATTTAGCGGGTAGTTGACGGAGCTGTCCCGGAACAGGGGCAGACCTCCACATCCGGCCGAAGGGGCAAAATCCCATATACAGCGGAAAGGAGTGTCCCCTTAAATCATCCGATAAAAACTTTTTTGCAGGTATAGGCTAAATACACGGGGCAAAAATAGGCAAACGAAAGATGTTTACCCATATCGTTTAAGAACTTCTTTTATAATTGCACCGCTGCTGCAAAGAGGGCATTCTTTTGAAAGAGGTACCCGAAAGACCTTTGAAGGAAGCCCACGTTTTTTCAGTTCGCTTTCCAGTTCTTCGATATCAAAATGCTGGTCGTAGCCAAGAGCGACGATATCCGGTCTGATTTCTATTAAAGGCTCGAAAATGTCGTTTTCACTCCCCAGGAGAGCAAAATTCACCATTCCGAGAGCACTTACCATCTCAAGTCGCTGTTCTTCGGGCACAATGGGTTTTAGCTTATGGGTTATATTTGAATCCCGGGCAACGATAACGTAAAGTTCATCTCCAAGGGACCGGGCCCTGTTCAGGAAATAGACGTGCCCCGGATGCAAAAGGTCAAAGGTTCCGGTCGCAAGTATACGTGTCAAAAAAATCACCTTTTTTAAATGGACCGGTAAAGACCTTTAAGCATAAGAAACTTACTGAATAACAGGGGTCCTGAGTACAAAAAAGTCAAGATTAGAACATTGTTTCAGATTACCATAAGTAATATATATCCAGGGCAATTATTACAGATTAGAAAAAAAATGTATAAAAGAGGAAACCTGCATGGTTGAAAAATCGGTTCAAGAGATTAATAATAAAATAAAAGACGGAAGCGTCAACGTCGTCACAGCCGAGGAAATGGTCGGAATTGTAGAAGAGCTTGGCGTAGAGGGAGCCACCAGGGAAGTTGATGTTGTTACCACAGGCACTTTCGGAGCCATGTGCTCCTCAGGACTCATGTTTAATCTTGGCCATTCCGAACCCCCCATCAAAATCCAGAAGGTCTGGTTAAATGACGTGGAAGCTTACAGCGGACTTGCAGCAGTGGATGCCTATCTCGGAGCCGCCCAGATTTCGGACACCAGAGGAATAGAGTACGGAGGAGCCCACGTAATAGAAGATCTGCTCCGTGGAAAGGAAATTAACGTTCATGCAACCTCCTACGGGACCGATTGCTACCCCAGAAAAGTACTTGATACAACCCTCACTCTTGAAGATTTAAATGAAGCTATCCTCCTGAACCCCAGAAACGCTTACCAGAAATACGCAGCTGCAACCAACAGTTCAAAGAGAATCCTGCACACCTACATGGGAGAACTCCTCCCCAAGTTCGGAAACGTCACCTACTCCGGAGCAGGAGTTCTCTCTCCCCTTTCCAACGACCCTGACTACGACACAATCGGTCTGGGCACGAGGATCTTCATGGGGGGAGCTCAGGGCTATGTCATAGGAAACGGGACACAGCATTCCCCCACAAACGGATTCGGAACCCTTATGCTTAAAGGAGACCTCAAAGAAATGAGTTCAGATTACGTGCGAGCCGCCTCCTTTACGGGCTACGGATCTACCCTTTATATGGGCATAGGTATCCCAATCCCGGTCCTGAACGAAAAAATTGCAAAGGCAACCGCCGTAACTGACACGGATATCATAACTGAGATTCTGGACTACGGGGCAGGAAGTCGGGACAAGCCCGTGATCAGGAAAGTCAACTACAGCGAACTTCGCTCAGGCACGGTGGACATCTACGAAAAGAAAACTCCAACCTCTTCCATGTCGAGTTTCAAGAACGCAAGGAAGATTGCAAACGAACTGAAAGAATGGGTAAAACACGGAAAGTTCTTTATCAGCACTCCTGCAGAAAGGCTCTCAAAGACCGATGTGGTCAAGCCCATGAAACAGACCCACGCAATCCCCCTTGTAAAGGATGTCATGTCCGATTTTTTCGTGACCATTGAAGGAAAACATACAGTCCGGGAAGCGGCAAAAAAGATATGGGAGAACTCCTTTAACCACCTTGCAGTAGTCTCGGATTCCGGAGAACTTCTGGGAATCGTAACCGCCTGGGATGTTTCTAAAGCCGTTGCGGAAAACATCTTTGACTCGGTCGACAGCATCATGACAAAGAAAGTGCTTACCTGCACTCCGAACGAGCCCGTGGACCTTGCCGCCCGGAGACTGGACACCAATGGAGTTTCGGCTATGCCCGTAATCGACTCCGAAAGGCATGTCGTGGGAATCATCACGAGTGATAACATAAGCAAGCTCCTTGCAAGGAGGTACTGAAAATGAAGATTAAAATCATCATTCCAACCGAGCGGATCCAGAATCCCATCATAGCCGAGTCCATGGTCAAGACCGGCGTCCTCTTGAATATCATGGTCGCAAACATTGACTCTACCTATGGGGAACTTATTGCCGATGTGGAAGATGGGCATTTCAATAGAATTAAGGAAGCTCTTGAAGAAAGAGGGGCTTTTGTCTCCACTCTGGATCAACCCATCCACCGGGACGAGGAAGAATGCGTGGAATGCGGGGCCTGCATATCGGTTTGCCCTATGAAAGTCTACACTTTTGATGAGAAATGGAATCTCTTTATGGATGATAAAAAATGCATCCGCTGCGGGATGTGCATCAAGATGTGCCCGCACCAGGCCCTGAAACTGGGAGACTGAATATTCAGGGAAGGGGGCCGAAGAGTTTCAGATAGAGATCCAGATGGATGGCAAAATAGGAGTACGCACTTGATAAGTAAAACCATGCACATGAAGGCTTACCGGGAATGTTATGCCTTAGATTGTTGGATGTTTCATGCTATTGGTTTTTGTTAAATTACGTAAGTCCTACAGATAATAAATTACGGATTCCGGGGCCGGTAAAAAACTCAAAACAACGGAGCCAAAAATCCGGGGTCCAAATAATCACTTTCCGGCATCCGTAATCTCAAAATCTACTTTTCGGTTTTCAAGCTCCCTTTTTATCTCTTCCATAAAAACACCCGGCTCCGGAGCGTGGGTGTGATGAAACTCCTTTACCTTTCCCGGTTCCCCACCCACACTCGTAATTTCCACACCGCAGGACGGACTTTTAGGGACTCCGAGAAGCCGGATTTTCACGCCGTCGGCCACCAGTTCCTCTATCAAATCGGCAAAGGGCCGGAAAACGTCCTGACAAAAACGCCTGTATCCGGGATGATCAAGCTGGACTTTCGTAATTTCTCTGCGCTGTATCCCGAGGTACATGGCTTCGGGGCAGGGAAGCTGAATAACGTTTCGGCCTTTAGGGTCAAAAGGGATGGGCGGTTTTACACCTTTGACACGGGCAAGAGGGTTTAAAAGACAGTGACCTACTACCAGAACTTCTTCACTGGTTTTGCATTCAGGGATTTTGCCCTCCCCGGAAAGGCTTTCCTGAATCCCGGAACTTTCTGATCTTTCTGTATTGCTCATGCTTTAACATCATCAGCTTTTTACACATAATCCTTTGCCAAAAATCCTAATATAAAATAGAGATAATGATGTTCTCAAATGGGTTGAACCTTCCCAGTAATAACAGAATATATATATTCACGTTTTGCATATTATGAGAACATAATACCTGTAATTTTACATCCAGTTGACCGCAAGCAGCACATTATATTAGTATTATGATTCATCTGTATCTATGAGTTACGCACTTGAGATGTAAAACCAAGCACATGAGAGCTTGTGATGAATACGGTGCTTAGACAGTTTGACATCTCAGGCTACTGGTTTTTTGTTCAACTGCGTAAGTCCTATGTATCTTCTGAATATCAGTATCCATCAGTATTTCAGCAATCATCTGTATTCATTTGATTATTATTATTATTATTATTATTATTATTATTATTATTATTATTATTATTATTATTATTATTATTATCATTCATCGGAATCTCAGTAATAACGTACCCCAACCCGGAAGGATCTATCACATGCCAGAAGACATCGGAACAATAATCAATAAAGGAATCAGCACCTGGGTTAGAAATCTCAACATCTTCATACCCTTTTTCCTGAACTCTATTGTCGAAGGAATAATTTCTATTTTTTTCTTCGGCCTGATGGCAGTCCTGCTTTTTGCATCTCAAATCGAAAGCGGAATGGATCTTGAAGCCCTCTCCCCCGAAGAGCTGTTAAGCATGTTCGGTTCAGCGTTCCTGGATAATATCGGGATCGCGGTTGTGAGCTTCTTCGTGTATTATCTCCTGATAAGCTTCATTCAGGTCTTTTTCAGGGCCGGAGCAATAGGAATGGCAAAGGAAGCAAACGAAAAGGGAGATACCGTATTTTCAGACATGATCAGGTACGGCTCAAAAAACACTTTCCGACTTTTCCTTACCACGGTCCTTATAGGACTCCTGTTTCTCATAGGCATCGTATTCATCGTACCCGGAGCCCTGGCGGTGGATGACCTGAGCCTTTTTTTGAAAAATCCGGAAAGCTCCTTTGAAGCAATGGGACTTCTGGGGATTGGAATGATTATCTGGGTACTCTATGCCCTTTTGATAAACCTCCTCCTCTCGGTGGTTCCCTTTGCCCTTGTCCTCGATGAACTTGACCCGATCGAGGCCGTAAGCACAGGCCTCGGTTTCTTTATGGACAACAAACTGAGCGCATTTTTCCTCTGGGGAATTTCCATAAGCATGTCAATGGCACTCGGGCTTGCTCAACATTACCTCGGGGCAAATCTGTATTTATCCTTCCTGATAAGCCTTATTTCGCTTGTTGTCATCCTTCCCCTCACAACAGTCTGGTGGACCCGGTTCTATCTGGACCGGACAGGGAAAAAGCTCTATGATCATTTCGAACTTCTGGATGATCCGGACGAGTTCGTAAAATCCTATTGAGCCGGACCTTTAGATCCGGACTTTTATTCAGATAAAAGGAGTTCGGATTTCTGGAAAGGGGGCCAATGGCCCCCAAAAGGGCCTAAAAATTAAAAAGCTCCAAATTGAACCTAAAAGTTCTGGGTAATTCGGCCCGGTTTATTGTTTAATCTGTTGATTATGCATTCTTTTTTACGGCGGGTTCCGGTCTCCTGTTTTCTATTATCGGAAACAACCGGAAATGGCGTATTTCGGCCTTTTCCGTCAAAGTCGGAATTGTTGAGAATGGAGTCCCCTCCTCCTTTCCCCTTCTGCTGCCAGAGATCACTTATTTTATTCTTCGATCATACTCTCCGGAACTACCAATAAATTTCGACATTCGATATTGTACCCATAGGCGCATAAGTTTCAATGTAATAATCGTTTTCACTGGCCACAATTGAATTATCTAACGATAGTGGCTGGTATTTTTCTCCAATATTTAATGAATTTATTAATTTATCGTACATCGTGCAATCAACATATACTAACCCTTCGTCTGTTGTTTCAAAAGCATTTAAAGCGTGGCTTTCATTATCATCATAAAAATCAACCGAAACCCATGCAGCTTTTATGCCAGCTTCTTCAGCATTGTTATGCAGAGTTTCTGCATAATCTCCGCATGTATAAACTTCTTCAATGTATTCGATTTCATCTGTTTTATCCATTTTTATAAAATTAATCAATTCGTCATGGGTTGGATTGGTTGCGTTTGGGTTATTTATCAATCGTATTTTCTCATAATCCGCCCCTACGTAAAAATAACCATCGCGTTTTGGAGTAATTATATTAGGATCAGAGAAATTAGATATAATTATTAAAATTAAAATTAACATAATAATTAACATTAAAATTACTGGGTAAAAATATATCATCTTTCTCTTTCTCATTGGCATCACTTACCACAAAAATCCTTTTTACACTTATATTCTAAACTATTTATATTTATTCATATGTATGTAAATTAATATAGTTATACTCAATTAAAAAAATTACAAAAAGTATAATAGTTAGGATTTTGAATGTGCCAGTAAAGAGATCCCCACTTTCTCCCCCGGCCGCCTGCGTTGATCGTTGAGTGCGCCGGGCTCTGAAATCAATCCTGTAAAAAAAGGCCCCTGTTAACTGGTGGTATCATTGTAGGAATTAGTTCAGGTCTATTAACAAATATATGGGTCACAAATAAAGGAAATCAAGACATAGCTCAGTAGTACTTTATTGATAAATTATGAAAAATAGGAGTGAGTAAAATGAGTGAATACGAATTACCCGACATTGAAAAAAAAGCCCTGGATAATTGGATAATGTTAAATATACTCCCACAAAAAACACCAAATAAAAATTACACTAGTTATGCACTTAAAAATTTATTTGAACAATCACCAGATGGTTTCTTTATCACAAATAAGCAGTTTAAAGAAGCGATGGTCAGATGCAATTTCTCACCTGTAAATAAAAATAAATTAAATTGGGAATTCCGGGTTTCTCTAAAATAAATCCAATCAGAAAAAGCCCCTGTTAACTGAGAAATCAAATTCGTAAACGGCCACATGTCTCAGAAATTCTTCTAAAAACTTTCCGGCCTGTCTGTCTGGAAAATCACAGCAAGAAACGGCCATGAAAATAGTGAGAGGTGCAGGACTTTCTGAGGGGCAGGCAAAAGAGGTTTTGAGAAATTCGGGCCGGTTGATAGAGTGACTGAACAGGTTTAGTCCTTTACTATTCTCTTTTTTTATATTATCAATTCTGGGCGTTGTCCCCAAGTTATATAACAGGCACTTTGAATTCAAAAAGTTCCTCTAAAGTCCAGATGTGATCTGTAAGCTCTTCAGCCATTGACGGTGTTCTATGTTCCCACCGACGGCTCTCACTATTCACTTCTATTTTTAGCGAATCATGTGGTTTGACAAAGTTATACCACGCTTGGAATAAATCTAGCGCCTTTTTATGCATTCTCATATTTTTACTAAAGTTAATTCCTTTAAGAATAAATCTTGCAAGAGAATTACGAATTGTAAGGTTGATCCTTTCTACATATGATGTTCCAATATAGTCATCTTCGTCTATTCCGAGCATTTCCTCGACCTCTTCTTTTTTGCCAAAAACGACCCTCTGAACAGCTTTAACAACTATATTTTTCACTTTCTTTTTGATAATTTTGACGTATTTTAAATCATCTGGAGGGATTGTTCGAGGAAGTGGCTTTCTCCCGATTCCTTTGTATGGTGGAACTTCAAGAATTCCATAGGTATTTAGAAGTCCTTCTTCAAATGGATTCCAATTATCTGACGTAAACACGGGGATAGGGGATGATTTTGAACTCATTGCCTTAACTATTTCAAACAATTTTGTAGCATCCTCAGAGGTTCGACCATTTTCATGATGGATAAGTAACAATCTCGTATCGCTTTTCATCGCTGTGAGTGTGTATACATCTCCACATTTATCGGGATCGTCATCTTTCACATTTTTTTGTTTTTTTTAATAAATCCCCATATTTCGTCTACTTCTACTCTTTTTAGGTTAAGATTTTGAAGAAAATATGCTGTAACTTCTTCACAATGAGTTGCCGCAATTTCAAGCCATCTGGAAATAGTATCTTTGTCATGTCCAGTTGCTCTTGCCACCCCACGAATACTCCCTTTTTCGGGGATCATTGCAAGTGTTCTTATGACTTCATCTTGAGGGGTATCCAGTCCAAAGAAAATTGTACCTTTAGTTTCACTAAAACATTCTTTACATGTCCTGCATTTAAGAAGCGCTCGGTTTTGTTTGCCATACCTTTGCTTAAGGACAATGTTTCCGTGATCTTTTTTTCCATAGTCTGGACACTCTTCGTTTCGGCACCAAAATTGTGATAAATCGATATCAAATTCCATTTCCATTTGCATACAATAATATTATTTGTTATATTATATAATTGTAAGTAAATGACTCACGGACAACACCAGATATTCTTTAAATGTTGATACTATAGTTTTCATCAAAGATTCCCCCTACTTTTTTCATGAATCTTACAGATATCTTTTAGATATTCTCCCATATCAAAATATTGGACCAAAAAGGTGTCTTGCCTGCTATCTGTGGGAGCATGTATTGCAAAATATATTAAAACCGAGACACCCTTATTTTTTTCTGGCTTCCAGTCACTCTATTCTGACCTTTAGTTTCTCTTTTTTAGTTTTGAAGGTCTATTTTTATTTGATTGATGTGATATAATATATCTCATATCGACCTGCATTCCGCATTTTTAGGCGCATAAAGGTCTTACGCTATTGAATTATGTGCTTAAAATATAAGCACATGGTTTTTTTGGACTGGCTTTCAAAATCGGCATCAATTGAGATCATATGTTAGTAATAATGCTTATATATGCGCTTAAAATCTGGGAACTAAGGATACAACATATCACGGAAAAAGAGGGGCAAGATCATAATTCACTAACATTGCCTGTCCGAATAAACACTGCGGCAAAGTATTTTGCGACCATACAGACACTTTCTATAATGAGCTTCACAAAGATGGGCAAACTATCGATTTAGCTCTAAAAATGCCTATGAAAGGAATGATTATTGAGACTATTGCAGGTGTTTAGGGGTTCAACCAGCTAGTGTGAAACGATGGTTAGGGCGTGCAGCTGAATAATGTGATAAAGTAAATGAAACTTTGATGAAGAACCCGGATGTGGGTAGCTTTTGCAACAAATTGTAGGTTTATAGTTGGTTTTATCATCGGTCCGAGAAAACAATATGTTGCAGACGAGTTGGTTGAGTTAATAGATAAAAGTATTCAGGAACCGCAACGAGATTACCTACGCAATTTAGCATTCATTGTGATTTCGATTGGCTACCTTGATCTTGAAAATCAAGAATTCACAGAATAACATGTACGTTTTTTGAAGAAATCCCTTTTTTTGTCACAGATGGATTGGATATTTATGATCACACTCTTTTGAATTTATATATATTAGTTAAAGAGTTACCCAAAACAGGAAAAAGAGGAAGATCAAAGAAACCAAAAATCGTTCCTCTTGATGATTTGAAGTATGCGCAGGTAGTCAAAACAAGAAAAGGAGGATTACTTGAAAAAGTTGAGAGGAAGATTAGCTTTGGAGAAGAAATTGAACAAAACAAAATTTCAACTACTTTACCTGAAAGACAAAAAATCCATTTCCAAGCTATGAGCAATTAATGATAAACTGTATGTTATTCTTTTTTTCCTTCACCCCCATAACAGGTGTTATCAGGCAAAAAAGGAGCGGTCAGAAGTACTGTAAGCAGCAGAAAAAAAGTTCCCCACATTCTGGGCCGGGTTTCAAAGGCCGCATAAAACATGAAAATTCCCAGTACGATATATACGATTAAACACAACTGCAATGCAATTTTAACTCTGTATCGAAAAGCTGCACTATCCTCCAAAAAATCCCCTATTCAGAAAGGAGGGGGGAGAATATATATATGAGTATTTTAATAAATGTCAAATGTATCTTTTTAATAATTTGCATCCTTTCCAGGCTTTCCCACCCCTGCAAAAAAATACCGAAAGAAAAATCCGGTAAGAATGTGGTGGGAGGGGAAAGTGGGGGGAAAAGCTCCCGTTCCGTAAAATCCCGATTCTCTTTAAATTTCGATATACCTGAGAAGGCTTTTGCCTTCCTTTACCCTCCGGATAAAATCCTCCTCATCGGAATACGGGGCCCCGGAAGCTATTGCGTCTGCGTCCCCTTTTCCAACGGGAAGTTCCCGGAGGAGAGTAGACGGGGCTGAATTGACCTGCAGGGGATAGGGAATTCCGGTTATCGAACGCATTCCGTGCCCTGTCACGGTCACGTCCGTAAACTGCCGCAGGGACAGGTTTGCCGGGATCCCGACAAGGAGGGGATAAGAACCTAGCTGCCTGCCGAAAGTGGTCCCGTTTTCCAGGACCTCGCACATCACATCCCTGAGAACCGTGCCTGCCGGTACCACGCGCCGGAGCATGGGAAGGTCGATATTTTTTCGGACCTCGGCCTTGTATTTCAAAAAGAGTTTTTTATGTTTCTGCACTATCCTGTCCTGCCCCCACATGGGCGTCCCCGGAAAGGCCATGACCTGCCGGATATTGATCCTCCTGAGCAACAGGCCGGAATCAAAGACCTTCCGGAGAAAATCATAGTTCAGCCTGAAAGTCTGCTTTGTCTCCCCCATTAATCCGTGCACGAAGTTCAGGCCGGGTAAAAACTCCGGCATCCCGTTGACCCCCCTCTCGGCCCCAAACCTGTTCAGGAGTTTAATCGCCTCAAATACCTCTTCAGGACTTGCTTTCAGCTTATTTGCGGAAATGACCTTCGGGTCTGCGGTTTCCATCCCGAAGGCCGCAACGTCCCCGGGGGTGTGGTACTTTATGATCGTCTTTATAATCTGTTCGGCTTCCTCCGGATAAGTGGCCAGAGTAATGGGGTTTGCATTATCCATGTGCAGCACTTTAAGCTCAGGAGCTGCATTCCTGATACCCCTGTAGAGCCTTTCGAGAACAGAGGGGACAGGTCTCGATACCGGTCCCCCCGTATCTATCCCGTGGTAGGAGAAAAGGTCGGGCTGCCGGCCAAGCCTGAAATACCCGGCTCCGTGGGAGGTAAGGGCCGAAACTTCCGAGACCACGTCGTCTACGGGCCGGTAGTCCGAGGCTCCGTAAAAAGGTTCGGTGCAGAAAGAGCAGTGGATCTTGCGCCCGCAGCCCCTGTAAGTCTCAAGTTCACACATACAGTAGGGGTAATCCGGATGCTGCCTGACCAGAAAAGCCCCTTTCGGACCCCAGCGCCCGATCTCGGCCGTTGTCCTGAAGCGGTGGTCAACGGTCTCAGGGGCTTTCAGGCGAAAGGTCCTGACTCCGGCCCCGGCTTCGAAAAGGTCATAGACAAAAGCTTCGAGGTCCAGCCTGGCAAGTACGGCTTCCCCGAGAGCAGGGCCGGCTCCGAGGTTCTTTGCCGCTTTTCCGCCCTCTATCCCGAACCCCAACCGGATAGGCCCTCCGATTACCTTTACGCCCCCTGAGCTTCGGAAAATAGTCTCGATTTCCCCGCCTGTGATGGGGGATGCCCGCAGGTATTTCCCGGGCACGGTCATGCCCGCAACCACTATAAGGAGTTCGGCTTTCCGGACCAGTTCGCCTGCACCGGGAGGGTTTTCCCGCAACCGGTCAATGCTAAGGTAATGTATGTCCTTTTCCGGAAGCCCCCGTTCCCGGAGGGCCCCCGCTATGTACCTCGGATAAGGGGAAAGGTAAGGAGGAACCCCGAGGCAGGCAGGTTCGTCCACATAACCGTCGATAATAAGCGCTTTCATGGTGTTTCTTTTTGTCAGTTATTTCGCAGCTTATTTTAACTCTCCGGCAGGAAGCTCTTTTTTCGCCCTGGCGGGAGCAGAAAAGATCATTCACGGCAGCTTGAGATAAGGACAAAATCAAAAAAGGAAAACAGGCTGCAAAAACAAAGCTGAGGCAAAAAAACAAAAACCTCAGCAAAAAAAACAGGAAAACGGGCTGCAAAAAAAGAAAAAAAATTGACTCAGCAGGATTCGCTGAGGTCAATTCTTTCTTACGGGTTTCTTCTCAGCACACAGTACACAGCCCCGAGCATTCCGACGGAAAGCACGGCCAAAAAGCCCGGCAGACCCGAGGGAGTCTCATCTTCAGAAGTGTTTTCAGACTCTGCGGCAGGAACCTTTTCGAGATCTTTTGCAGGAGTATTTGCTCCTTCGGTGACAGATTCCGAGGGCAGAATTTCAGAGTTTTTACCAATCTGTTGCGCTGCATCTCCTTTAGCAAGGATTACAAAGGGAGAGAATCCGGATGTTTTAGCCTTGAAGTAGACGTAGGTGTCGTCATCTTCCCCGTCTTTTTGGGTCTCAAGCTCTTTCCAGCCATCAGCGTAGTGCCAGATAGCAATATCCGATGCATCAAACCCTTTTTCCTTAAGCCAGGCCTTTTCGACCCTGAATCCTATGGCCGGATTCTCGATATTTCCAGGGCTTGCGAATCCACTGCTCCCTACCCAGATGTTCACATTCTTATAGACCGTGCCTGAAGGCAGGCCGGAGACGAGTCCTGATTTCCCTTTCAGCATTTCAGCGATTGCGGTGATTTTCCCGGTGGTTTTCAGGGCGTCAAACTCCACATACTTAATGCAGGTAACTCCCTTTGAAAACTCAAACTTCACGTGGTTCCCGTTGGAAACAAAAGCCTGAGAAAGTTCTTTGAACTCGACATTGCTCTGAGCTTCGGGCGAACCTCCGGCCCCACCTCCACCACCGCCCCCGCCCCCGGAACTATGACGGGGACTCTTTTTAACATTCACGGTGGAATTCGGAATGGCAAACGAATCTGTTATGTTGTACCTTAAAAGCCCCAAAAACTTTCCCTGGCATTCCGATGCCGGAGCCTTTACAGTGTAAGTGAGGTTGGTTTCGTCCAGGAGAATAAATGAAAGAACATCTCCGTCATCCCCTTTCATCAGCTCACAATGAGGGAAAGTCGTGCTAACGAATGTGAAATCGGAAGGGATTTTTTCAAGAACCTGGGCAGCGTCCCCATAGTCCGCAATGTTAATTATCACCTCTAAATTACTGCCAGGGGTTATCGTAGTAGCCGAAAGGGTTCTTTCCGCACTGACATTTGCCGAAGCTGGCACTGCAATTACAGCCAGGACCAGCAACATGAGGAATAAATTAAAATTTAATGTTTTCTTCATGTTAATACCTCACCTCAACTGTTGATCCCCAGGAGAGCCAGAGCCTCCTCATAACTTACATTATATGCTTTTCCGATTACCTTTACTGCTGCCGGACCTGATACCTCTCCACTTTCATATTTTAACCTGACACTCCTGATATCTTCCAGAGTGATCCCATCTCCCCCATCAAAATCTGTTATAAATTCCCCTTCTGTTTTCACGGTGATGTTGATGGAGTCAGTGTATGATTTACCGGCGTTGTTCGTAGCAGTTAAGCAAAACATAAATTCCCCGGTTTTATTCGTGCATATATAATATGTGTAGAGCAAGTCATTGGAAGTGTGCATTTCTACGTCAGCATACCCTTCGATTGGAGAAAGATCAATGGTCACATTCGCGATTCCTGTTCCGGACAGATCTGTAACGTTTACAGTTACTTTCGAAGCATCTACAGAATCGTTCAGGATAGAAAGCGGAAACGCATCGAGGTTTTTCAGGATTGGAGCGACGGTATCAAGTTCTACCCGAACTATTTTTTCCCCCTCAAGGTTGCCTGCGAGATCCTCGGAGTAATAGATAATGGCGTAGCTTCCTCCTTTATCTATGTAGAGGGAATTGTTACAGACCGGGACCACATCACCCTCAAACTTGTAGAAGGTACTCTTTACACCTGACCCGGGGGCCTCGTCCACGGCTGTAAAATTCACCCAGAAAGGAACAATTTGCAATCCTTCCGGGGCATCAACTGTTGTTTCCGGAGGCCTGGAATCCAATCTTACGTAGACGGTTTTTTCAACCTCAATGTTGCCAGCAAGATCTTCGGAGTAATAGGTGATACTGTGGTTCCCGTTTTCCGTGATTTCCACCGAATTTCCTATCTCAAATGGGGCTTCATCAAGCTTGAA
>JAQVBP010000023.1:22175-25993 GCA_028690255.1 Methanosarcinaceae archaeon | reverse complement strand
CGGGGGTTTCGTGCCCCTCCGCGCTCCCGAAGTAATAAAAATTGAAAAAAAAGAAAGATTTCAGGAATTTTCCTTAAACATGCCTGATCCCGAAGGACTCGAGCAGGACATCCGGATAAAGGCCGCCGCTTGATACGGTCTTTGTACTGTTCAGGTCGTTTATGGTGACCCTTGCAGGGGCAAACATACCGGCGTCAACCTTGAAAAAGTCAAAATTGGCTTCCTTGAAGGTCTGATAGAAGGGCTTTCCGAAGTCACTGGAGGTTTTTGAGGGGGCCTTCTTTACAAATTCTTCAAGTTCTTCGAGTTCACCTTCGAACTTCACGGTGTAGTTTGTCTCTCCACAGTAGATCACACAATCATTGGTTGAACCCATGCACTGGACATCGTTTCCGACGATCGGAGCAATCGGGGCTACCCCGTAGCCACTCTTGATGCAGTTTATGTCAAAGCCGATGGACTCGAGTTTATGAATCCCGGTTTCCACAACCCTGGCCGAAATCTGGACCGAGCCTGCGATGGAGGCTGTGGGGGCCACGGCAATCGTTACGTTTTCAGGGTCTACGTTGCAGTGTTTGGCAATGTATTCAACGACCTTTTCATCAGGAAGCTTGTCGGACTCCAGAACAAGGACCGCTGCATCAAAATCGTCTTCGTAGCCGATTTCCTTATAAAGCTCTTTGGGCTTGAGCCCGAGCGCCCGGGCAGGGCCTGAACCCATTCCGAAAAAGTCTCCGACGGCAATTCTCCAGCCCGCGTACTGAGAACCCATACAGGCGATAACCGGATTGTCCGATGAAACCTGGATTGCAGGCCACTTCATTCCGTCCAGGTTGAAGGTGGTGTAGTTAATGTCGGCCAGGTCGGCCAGGCAGAGCCTTGCAAGGTACATCCCGGCTTCGTATCCGCCGTCGGCTTTTACCCCACAGTCAATGACAGTGGCCCCGTTTTTAAGCTTTATGACGTCTGTTTCGAGGTCTTCGCTCCAGTCGAGCATCTCTTCAACTATATATGATCCCATTTCGTTAACGCTAATCAAGATATCACCATCTGTAAAATTTAATGCCCGGAAAGCTTCCGGCTGAAGCACTTATGAAAGGTTTTGCCTTCTGAAAACCCCTTGCAAGACCCCTTCCGGCTCCGGAAAATCCTCTTTTTTTAACAGGGCTTTCAGGGTCCCTTTCTCAAATTAAATACACCTGATAAGGGGAAATCCGATATATAGATACTGCTCTAATATTTAATTCATAGAATATAAACACGGTCGTTCTTCCGGACCTTTGCTTCCACGGAAAGTCCTACAACCTCCCCCTGCCCGGCCGCATCAAGAGCTTTTCCGGCTTTCAACAAAGACCCCACCTTCTGCCTTAGATAGGTCGTGCTGCCTTCGATTATGATATCATCCCCGAGTTTGATCCCCCTTTCGAGCAGCCTGACCGCCGCCGCCTGCTGTCCGGGGTAGTAGTTCATAACAACGCCCGCGGCTTTTTTCTTCTGCTCCGAGGCGTTCATGCCCTTTTCGGGAGAAAAGCCTTCAAGCCCGGGGACCCCGAAGTAAAAACCCGTGGAAAAGCCCCTGTTATAGACGGAAGCAAGTTCCTCTTTCCAGTCCTCTGCCAGTTCCCGGGAATAGTTTCCGGCAAAGCAGGCCTCTATTGCGTGCCTGTAGCAGCGGGCAACCGTTTCAAGATAAGAAGGGTCCCTGAGCCTGCCCTCGACCTTGAAGGAATCAATTCCCGCCTCGATCAGTTCCGGGACGTGTTCTATCATGCAGAGGTCCTTTGCACTCAGGAGGTACCTGCCCCGGCTTTCGGCTACGATCCCGTTTTCTCCGTGAAGTGTCCATTCCCAGCGGCAGGGCTGGGTGCATTCCCCGCAGTTTCCGGACCTGCCGAGCACATAAGCTGAGAGGTGGCAGCGGCCCGAGACGGCCATGCACATTGCCCCGTGGACAAAGGCCTCGATTTCAACTTCAGTCTTCTTTTTAATTTCCCTGATTTCCGCAAGGGAGAGTTCCCTTGAGAGCACGATCCGCTTTGCTCCGAGCCCCCTGTAAAATTCGGCGCTTTCGTGGTTAGTGACGTTTGCCTGGGTGGAGATATGAATGGAAAGTCCCGCCGCCCCTGCCCTGAGAATGACTGCCGGGTCCCAGGCAATAACGGCATCTACCCCGGCTTTTGCGGCCGCGTCGATCACGGAGGAAGCGTCCTCCAGCCGGGCTTCATTTACGGTGGAGTTTACGGCCAGATAGGCCCGGAGCCCCCGGGCATGGACCTCTGCGACAAAAGCCCCGAGCCCCTCAAGGCTAATCTCCTTTGCCCGGGCCCGGAGGCTCAGGAGGTCGGTGGAAAAATAAACGGCATCCGCATAAGGAGCACAGGCCGCAAGTCCGGCCAGGTTCCGGATACCCATAATAAGTTCCGGTTTTCTTTTTTCCTGCATATGAACCCGAAAAAGGACGACCTTTCATTTAAAAATATCTTTGTGGAGGTTTTCAAGTCGTAAAGAATTTTATATGATCTGGCAATCTTTTTATAGTATCACTTCATGTTCCCAAAATAAAGGGCTTGTCCCGTTTAGAACTTCATTTTAGATATGTATAGCACTATTAAAAAAATAAATCGGAGGGGCCAATATGGAACAGAAACTCGAAGATGTTAAAAAGATTGAAGATGTTGAAGAAGATTTCCTTAAATTTAGAGAAGAAATAGGTGAAGAATAAGAACCTGCTCCGGCAGGAGCGCCAATTTAACAATTCTAATTAATTCATTTAGTATGGAAGTGCTGTGTACTTTCATTTTTTGTACCTGTTATTCAATGAATAACTGGTACGTTTTTTGATTTTTTAAAATTTTGTCCCAAAATTCAGCCGGGTTAGTTTTCATCGTTTAATCTTTTTCTGCCCTATAACTTCTACGTATTCATGCCCGCAAAACCTGCACCTGTAATAGCTGGTAGTTTCCACCCTTGAGTCATGCCCGTATTCTTCAACCTCAGGCGACCGGGCCTCCAGATAAGCAAACTCCTTCCCGCACTTTTTACATTTTCTGGCCCTGTAATAGTCTGTCATTCGCTTGAGAAACCCCCCTCCAATCAGAAAAACATAAGACAGAAGAAAAACCCGGAGCTTTTCCAGTTTAAATCCCAGGATGAACAAAAAAATACCCACCCCGAAAAACAGGAGATATATCTGGACAACTGTCTTTTCCCCAAGCCCGGGAAGCAAAAACTCGGATGCATGTCCCGTAAAGGAGTCCTCCTCGACATAAACCCCGAAACCTGTGGAAAACTCCCCTCCGGGGTCTTCAATTTTCAAAGAATCAGCTCCATCCCCAAAAAACCGGCCTCCCAATCCTGAGAAATTTAATTACCCAAACCCTTTTTTCAATACGCTCGCAGAAAACATAACCCTATTGTAGAAATATACAAAAACCAGAGTTCCATACTATTTTTAGATTCGGTTCAAGTATAAGAGAATACAATTGAATGGGTATATCACCCAATTGTAAAATTCAAAATTGGTTTGAAAGGGCCTTTTTCCGCAGTTTTTTTTATTTTAGATATATTTAGTAACACTCATATATGTTCAGGTAATAAGATTCATGAGTTGTAAATATCCTTTATTCAAATTACCGGTGATTAGTAGGGCAATTCACAAAAATGAGGTGTTCTGTAATGGAGAAAAAAAAGTTATTATTATTTTCTGTTTTTCTGACAGCCCTGATCTTAACGACGGCGGGTTGTATTGACCAGGACAATACACAGACCAGGGCATTGGCTGAGAATACTGCTGAGAATACTGCTGAGAATACTGCTGA
>JAQVBP010000023.1:19597-22075 GCA_028690255.1 Methanosarcinaceae archaeon | reverse complement strand
GCTGAGAATACTGCTGAGAATACTGCTGAGAATACTGCTGACGGATCATCACATGCGGATGTTGTTTATCTGAGCGGCGGAGATTATGGCTATCCACAACCGTTTACGATATATCCGAGGGGTCCCGGCTCATCAAAGGTTGGAATGATCTTTGACAGTCTTGTAGAAAGAGATGAAATAGGTATCATCCCCTGGCTGGCTGAAAGCTGGAATGTCAGCTCAAATGGGACGGAATATACATTTCAGCTCCGTGAAGGTATCAAATGGAGCGATGGAACACCTTTAACGGCGAGTGATATTAAATTTACTTTTGATTATGAGCAGGAAAATGTACCGGTTTCAGGCGGAATTGAGGCCGGGGTTGTAGATAATGTTCAGGTTGTGGATTCAGACACCGTCAAATTCGTACTGAGTCAACCTGTTTCAACATTCCTTTACAAGCTTACGGGATTTAAGATCATACCCGAGCATATATACAAAAATGTCCCGGACCCTGTCAGTTTCCTTGATTCAAAGGCAGTCACAGGTAGTGGCCCGTTCCTTCTTGATGAGTACAATAAAGAGCACGGGACATACCGGTTTGTAACAAACGATAAATTCTGGGGGCCGGATACGGCCGTTAAATCCGTCGAATTTATTCCGGTCAGCGATTCATTAATAGCTTTTGAACAGGGAGAAATTGATTTTACAGGTATATCACCCGATATTCTTGATAGGTTCACATCAGACCCTGATGTAAGAGTAGTCCAGCAGCCGGCTTTCTGGGGGTACCAGTTCTATTTCAACATGAAAAAATGTCCGGAGCTTAAGGACAGAAGAATAAGGCAGGCCTTTGCTTATGCCATTGATCGTGAAGAACTTGTGGAAAAGATCGCAAGAGGTGCAGGGAAAGCCGGTAAAATGGGCATACTCTCTGAAGACCACATCTGGTATAATTCTGACCAGCCGGAATATGGCTACAATCCGGATAAAGCCGGAGCATTGCTTGACGAGGCCGGATGGACTGATACGGATGGGGACGGGATACGGGATAAAAACGGGGAAAAACTTTCATATGTATTGTCCCTTGGCAGTGGGGAAGTCCGTATCGGCGAACTTATAAAAGAGAGACTGAGTGAAACAGGAATTGCCGTTCAGGTAAAAGCCCTGGAGAGCAAGTCCCGTGATGCCAACCTGAGAAACGGAGATTTTGAACTTCTGATCAGCGGCTTTGGGGGCTGGGGAAGAGATGCGGATTACCTTCGTACAAGATACTGTGATACGGATTCACAGGCAGGAATAAGTGTGTCGTCCGGGGCAGCCGTATACGGTTATCACAATGAGACCCTGAATGCCCTCGGAGCCCGGGAATTACAGGAAGCTGACGATGGTAAACGGATGGAAATTGTATACAATATGCAGACCGTGCTTGCGGAGGATGTACCCGTAATCCCGCTTTATTATACTACAAGCTACGATGCATGGCGGATTTCAAAATATGACGGCTGGATGAATATGTATGACCATCATGCAAGAACACACAGTATTCTTTCATATCTTGAGAGGGATGGAATTGCAGAAAAAAGATAATATTAATACCCTGACCGAATGCTGGAAAAAAGTTACGGATAACGCTTTGAATATTCCGGATGAAGGCAGGATGGCAGAATTCTGGAACAAACGCTCAGAGAACTATTCAAAGAATATTGATAAAGATAAAGGGAGGAAGAAAATCGAGGAGATTCTAGATTTTCTTGAAGAATCCGGTTTCAATCCGGAAGGTTCAAAAGTTCTGGATATAGGGTGCGGGCCCGGAACCCTCACCCTCCCTCTTTCAAGGCTCGGGGCAAAGGTGACTTCCTTTGACATCTCGTCCGGAATGCTCAAAAAGCTAAAAGAGACTGTGAAAAAGGAGGCTCTTCCGGTAGAGGTAATTGAAGGCTCCTGGTGGACGGCAGACATAGATGAGCTTGGATTCAGGAACGAATATGACCTTGTAATTGCATCCATGACCCCCGGAATAAGGGATGTCGAAAACTTTGATCGCATGATGGCCTGCTCAAAAAACCTCTGTTATTACAGTAACTTTCTGAGAAGAGAGGAAGACAGAGCGTATCGTGAGCTCCGGAGTTTAATTCCCGGAGAAAACTCTGTGAATAATATGAACGGAATGGTTTACCCGTTCATGTATCTTTACCTTTCAGGCTACCGCCCCTCGGTCAGGATTAACCATTCCGAATGGAAGGAAGAGACAGCCTGGAAAGAAGCTGCGGAACGGGCAATAGAGTTCATCGGACGGGGCCGGGATTTTGATGATGAAACAAAGGATAAAATAAGGGATTATTATCAAAACGCCTCTCCGGATGGAATGTACCGTTCGGAGTCGGATGTATATACCGGTATGATGGTCTGGGAAGTTAATGGCAACTGATCAAATGGAAAGTTAATGGCAAATGATCAAATGGAAAGTTAATGGCAAATGATCAAATGGAAAGTTAA
>JAQVBP010000023.1:17389-19497 GCA_028690255.1 Methanosarcinaceae archaeon | reverse complement strand
TGATCAAATGGAAAGTTAATGGCAAATGATCAAATGGAAAGTTAATGGCAAATGATCAAATGGAAAGTTAACAGCAGATGATCGGACGGAAAGTTAACGGTAAATGATCGTAAGAGAAGTTAACGGCAGATGATCAAATGGAAAAAGACAGGAATTCATTAATTTACAGGTTGTTATTGACCCTTTTTGTAATTCTTGCCATTAATTTTTTTCTTCCGAGGATGATGCCCGGCGATCCGTTCTCAACCACTTCCGCAGATGAGGTAGGAGAAGAGATTGTTGTAATGACAGAGGAGCAACGTCTTTATTACGTAAATTATTACGGACTTGACAGGCCGCTTCATGAACAGTTTTCAGTATATATGAAAAACCTGATGACGGGTAATCTGGGCAGGAGTATCTATTACAAAATGCCGGTCAGTGAGGTAATAATGCTCCACCTCCCCTGGACTATGCTGATTATCACAGGCTCGACGGTAATCAGCACAATCTCCGGAGTGGGGCTCGGCATACTTTCAGCAAAGAACCGGAAAAAAGGGAGTGACAGAATTATGATGACAGGCATGATTGCCTTTGCAGAAATCCCCTCCTTTCTGCTTGGCCTGATTCTTCTTCTGGTTTTTAGTGTATACCTCAGGCTTTTCCCGCTTGCAGGGGCTATTACGCCCTTCGCAAACTATAATGGTCTGGCAGAAGAGGCCTGGGATATACTGTACCATGCCTTTTTGCCCATTGTAACTCTTTCACTTGCCCAGCTGACCGACGTCTACCTGCTAACGAGAAATACCCTGATTACAGTGACCACAAAGGATTATATCAGGACTGCCCGGGCCAAAGGCCTGGGGGAAAAAACCGTATGGAACCGACATGCCCTCAGAAATGCACTGCTTCCGGTGGTTACAAGGACAGGTTTTATGATCGGTATGATGATGGGAGGTGTTGTACTTGTTGAGAGTGTTTTTTCTTATCCCGGTATAGGGATGACCCTCAGAAGTGCAGTAGTCGGCCGGGATTATCCTCTTATTCAGGGTATTCTCCTGGTAATTGCAGTCTCCATACTTATCTGCAATCTGCTGGTTGACAAAATATACGGGAAACTTGATCCGAGAGTTACGATATGATAAAGGATATTACTGCCATTGAAAAGGCTGGAATACTCTCTTATATTCAGGCTTTTATTCATACTGTTATTCAGGCCCTCAATCAGGCTTTAAATATTAGCAAAGTTACCCACAGTATAGCCAGGACATTCTCCAAATTCAGTACTGAAGGTAAAATCGGGGTCTTTGGCATTGTCTGTATTATTTTAATGGCCGTTTTTGCTCCTGTGCTTACAAATCATCCCCCTCAGAAGATTACAGGGGATTCCCTTGAGCCTCCCGGGCCAGGACACATACTCGGAACCGATGAACTTGGTATGGATATCTGGTCGCAGATATGTTACGGGGCAAGAATGAGTCTTACAATAGGCCTTGCAGTGGCCTTTGCGGCAGGTTTCGGAGGGGGAGCGCTCGGAATACTTGCCGGGTATATGGGCGGGCACATTGATCAGGGCCTGATGAGGGTAATTGATGTGACAATGGCCCTTCCGAGTTTTCCTCTTCTGATTGTAATATCTGCGTTTCTCGGCCCAAGCATTTTTAACGTAATTTTCATACTTGTTCTTTTCAGCTGGGCCAAACCCGCACGCATTGCACGTTCCCAGACGCTGTCCATAAAGAAAAACAACTATATTATTGCCGCCCGGAATTACGGGGCAAACCCCTTTTACATGCTCCGGAGGCATATTTTTCCGGAAGTTCTGCCTGTTCTGCTTGTGCTTATCATCGGCATATCCTCACATGCAATCATAGCCGAAACAGGCCTTGCCTTTCTGGGCCTCGGAGACCCCACTTCCAAGAGCTGGGGGATGATGCTCAATCATGCAACCGGGTTCAGGTCGATATATTTTACCCCTTACTGGCAATGGTGGCTATTGCCTCCGCTGTTTATGCTTATTTTCCTGCTGCTCTGCCTTGCGTTCATAAGCCGGGATATGGAGAAAGTGCTTGATCCGAAATTAAAGCTTAAAAAAGGGTTTTGATTAATATAAAGCTTAAAAAAGGGTT
>JAQVBP010000023.1:15204-17289 GCA_028690255.1 Methanosarcinaceae archaeon | reverse complement strand
CCGCTGTTTATGCTTATTTTCCTGCTGCTCTGCCTTGCGTTCATAAGCCGGGATATGGAGAAAGTGCTTGATCCGAAATTAAAGCTTAAAAAAGGGTTTTGATTAATATAAAGCTTAAAAAAGGGTTCCGATTATGAGTCTGCTTAAAATCAATGAGCTAAAATGCCACTATCTGACTGACAGTAACACTGTTAAGGCTGTTGACGGTATTTCTTTTGAAATTGAAGCCGGAGAAATTCTGGGCATTGTCGGAGAATCCGGAAGTGGCAAGACCACGGTTGCCCTTGGGATCATGGGACTTTTGCCGGAAAATACAGCCTTTTCCGGGGAAATTCTTTACCGGGACGAACTAATCTCTTCTTTGCCCGAATCCGGGATGGACAGATTCAGATGGAAGGATATTGCAATCGTTTTTCAGAATGGCCTGGAGGTAATGAACCCTGTTATGAAAGTAGGCTTTCAGGTAACGGAACCAATGATAAGACACCTTGATATTAGCCCTGACAAAGCCCGGGGTAAATGTGCTGATTTATTCCGGACGGTCGGCCTTGATCCCAGCTGGATGGATTCATATCCGCATCAGCTCTCCGGAGGTATGAGGCAGAGGGTCCTTCTGGCAATGGCCCTTTCCTGCGACCCGAAATTACTGATTCTTGATGAAGTTACTTCCGCACTTGACGCGTTTACCCGAAAGGAAATCAGGGACCTTCTGGTTGACCTTCAGAAGAAGAACGGGTATACGATGTTAATGATCTCTCATGATATCACTTTTGTATCTTCGGTGGCGTCCAGGATTGCTGTTATGTATTCCGGAAGGGTTGTGGAAACCGGGCCTGTAAAGGAGATTCTAGTATCCCCCCGGCATCCTTATACGAGGGGACTTGTCCATTCGACCCCGGATATTTTCGTTTATAAAGATTTATGGGGAATTCCGGGGGATGTTCCGGCAGGGGACGGATTCAAAGGTTGTCCATTCAGCCCGAGATGTACGCAGAAAATCGAGATCTGCAATAAAGCTCCCCCGGATTTGTTGCCGGCAGGAGACGGCCGGGAAATTGCGTGCCATCGTGGAGGCATAGCAGGCCTTCTGGAGGCCAGAAACCTGAATTTCAGTTATCGTCTGCCAGATGGGGAATATCTTAAGGCAGTCGAAAATGTTAATCTGGAAGTGAGGGAAGGAGAGGTCCTTGCAATTGTCGGTCAGACCGGTTCGGGCAAGTCAACCCTTGCACATATCCTTGCAAATGTAATAAGGCCCGAACGCGGCGAGGTCCTGTTTATGGATGGAAATGTCAGCGGGGGAAACTATGGAAACAGGGTCAATGGCATTCAGATAGTCTTCCAGGACCCCTTCAGTTCAACCAGTAACCGGTTTACCGTGCTTGATGCAATCAAAGAACCCCTTTATATCAATAAGATCGGGGCCAGCGGAGATAGACTGCAAATGGTTAAAAATGCCCTTGAACTGGTTCGGCTTCCCGGTACTGAGAATTTCCTCAGTAAATATTGCGGGGAACTCAGCGGCGGGCAGAGGCAGAGGGTTGCGCTTGCCAGAGCAATGGTTATGGAGCCAAAACTTCTTATTGCCGATGAGATCACTTCGGCTCTGGATGTTTCAACCTCTGCAAATGTATTGCGGCTTTTAAAGGGCCTTCAGAACAGGAGAGGGTTTGCAATGATATATATTTCACATGACCTTTCCCTGACCCTGAAGATTGCGGACAGAATAGCCGTTATGAATTCCGGAAAGATTGTAGAAATGGGAAATTCCCACGATGTGATGCTTTCGCCTTCCGATGAGTATACAAAAAGGCTTGTGGGTTCAAGAATAGGACTGTGCTGTCATAATCATTAAGCACCATATATTTTATATATACAATTTTATAAATAAACATTGTTTCTTTTTTGCTGAGGAAGGGTGTTTTTAAAGGGACTTCTGGAAATTGTTTCCTATTCCCGGTTTGAAGGTTTTGTTTAGGTTTGAAGGTTTTGTTTAATATGAGTGCAATAATAATTAAAGAGCTGACAAAAAAATTCGGGGAATTTACTGCTGTGGACAGTGTCTCATTTTCGGTTGAGCCCGGA
>JAQVBP010000023.1:0-15104 GCA_028690255.1 Methanosarcinaceae archaeon | reverse complement strand
GGTTTGAAGGTTTTGTTTAGGTTTGAAGGTTTTGTTTAATATGAGTGCAATAATAATTAAAGAGCTGACAAAAAAATTCGGGGAATTTACTGCTGTGGACAGTGTCTCATTTTCGGTTGAGCCCGGAGAACTTTTCGGGCTTTTGGGCCCCAATGGTGCGGGAAAGACGACTATAATCAATATGCTGACCACTCTTCTTCTTCCTACGGCAGGTGATGCTGAAATAGCAGGATATGATCTTAGAAGAGCCCCGGGGAAGGTCAGGAATAATATCGGAATAATTTTTCAGGACCCTTCGCTTGATATAGGGCTTACCGGGAGGGAAAATCTTGAATTTCACGCCATGATGTACAGCATCGGTTCAGAGGAGCGGAAAAAAAGAATCCTGGAAGTGCTTGATGTTGTGGGGCTGGCTGATAAAGCTGATATTCTTGTTGAAAATTATTCGGGTGGGATGAAAAGGCGGCTTGAAATTGCAAGGGGGCTTATTCATTATCCGAAGGTCTTGTTTCTGGATGAGCCTACTCTTGGGCTTGATGCACAGACCAGGAGATCAATATGGGACCATATCAGAAACCTGAACAGAAACTACGGGACATCTGTCATTCTGACTACCCATTATATGGAAGAGGCTGATTACCTCTGTGACCGCATTGCGATAATCGATCATGGAAAGATAATTGCACTTGACACTCCATCGGGACTGAAGAACTGTCTTCGGGGGGATTGTGTCAGCCTGACTATTGAGGGGAGGGTCGATCTCATTGCTGCTGCACTCGGGGAGAAAGAATGGGTCAGGGAAATTGTTCCGAACGGAGAAATGCTCGATGTTATTATCTCGGATTATGAGAAAAATATCCCTTATATTTTTCAGACTGCCGGGGATCTGGGTGTCGGGATCAGTTCGATAAATTTCAGCAAACCAAGTCTGGAAGATGTTTTTATCCAGCTGACAGGTTCGATAATACGAGAAGAGGAAGGCAGCAGGCAGTCAGCAAGGCAGGATCGGATGAGAAGGAGGATGCTCCGATGATTCAGGGAAAAGTCGTATATGTTCTCTGGCGGCGTGAGATGATAAAGTATTTCAGAGCAAAATCAAGGGTAGTGGGGGCTATTGCCATGCCGGCTTTTATGCTGATCTTTCAGGGTATGGGCTTTAGAAGAGTGGAATTTCCAGGGCTGCCCGACTCTATAGGATATTTTCAGTATCTTGTGCCGGGTATCATCGGGATGACTCTTCTTTTTACGGCTGCTTATGCTGGAATGAGTGTCATAATGGACAAGCAGTTTGGATTTTTAAAAGAAGTTATGGTGACTCCCGCAAGCAGAATTTCTATTGTTCTTGGGATGATCTCCGGAAGTGCAACCACATCAATCCTTCAGGCCCTTATTATTATGATGATGTCGGTATTCCTTGGTTTCAGACTGCCTTTTATTCCTGCGATTCTGTTCTCTGTCGTGATAATGGTTCTTATATCGACGACCTTTATAAATATAGGACTGATTTTGTCCTCCGTACTGAAGGATTTTCACGGGTTTAGCACAATTATTAATTTTATTGCATTCCCTTTGTTTCTTTTATCAGGAGCGTTATTTCCTATTTCAAATTTGCCTGCCCCTATAAGGATTCTGTCTTATTTTGATCCGCTGACATATGGCGTGGATGCTTTGCGGGGTATATTGATCGGTTATTGTGAATTCCCAATTGTTCTGGACGTATGTATTCTATTATCACTGTCAGTCCTGATGGTCTGCGCCAGCGGTTATTTTTTCCGAAGAGCAGAGATGGTATAAATGTATTTAGGGACGAGTCAAATATAATATCAAGTATTTTTGTTTACGATTCCTTAACCACGGAACACACTGAAGGACACGGAAACCGGCCTGACGGCCGGTGGGTACGCCGGTCCTTTAAATACCCGAGTTCCGCTTCGGGAAATAAAAAATAAATTATAAAATTTTGATGAGACTTATTGTTTATTTGTATTGATTACAATATTCAACTCTATAGGCTATATATTTAACCTGATCTATATAGTTATTGGAATAAAGGGGTAATTGAATGAAAACGTTTATTATGACGGAGGATATATTTAGAAACTATCTCAAAAATGACTATTAAATCGAAAATCGGTCAATGATAACTTGGGCAAAGATCTAAAATATATAAGATTTCCAGCGGGGGCACATAAAAAATATTTGGATGGAGTTTGTTATGAGCTGGATAATGACACTGACACGTTGACCATTACTTATACTGGAAAAATCTATGATTTTTTCCTGAAAAGTAAAACTCCTTATCTTATCGATAGATATGGAGATAAAAAAATCCAAGCTGTAGAAATAATATCATTTTTTTTGAGTCTATTATTATATGCCGCACTAATCCTATATTTTTTCCTTTTGAATCGTATCGAATATGCAAAACAGATGTTCTGGCCTTTTATTATAACAGATATTGGATTGATTATCTTCTTTTTTGCAACTTCAGAGCAATTTAGTAAAATAAAGGACTTCCATAAGAATTCTCTATGCAAAAAATGCGGGAGATACTTTGCCTATGAAGAACATAATGAGCCCATTATAAAAGAAGTGAGTTCACGCCTTAAATATGAAATAACAATCACTCGATACTGGGAATGTAAGTTCTGTGGAAACAAAGATCCCCGAATAGAGGATCTCAACTACTATCAACAAAACGGAGAAAGAGAAGACCGAAAAAACAGGACTTGCAGAGAATGCAACAAAGAATATGCCCTGATTGAATACAAACTTCCCGACATAAAGATCGAAAACGATACTGCAACTACAATCCGACACTATGAATGTACATCCTGCGGTTATCATGAAATTACGATTAAAATGAAAAATCTCCCTGATTAAAAAATAATTATTGTCAGAGGAACTATTCGAAAAAAACTGAAAAAGATTCTGGCCTTAAAATCGTTTATGGAAGAAGTATTTGAAATTTCTAATAATTAATGAAACTAACCAGGGTGCATATGGTTGGAAGCAATTTCCGAAAAAGAACCTTCAGATCAGAGAGCATCAGAAGAAAATAAAAAAATACCTCACCATAACCCGACTTCCAGTGATGAAACTTCAATAATTAAATACGAGGGATGGGAAAAATATTCCTTTCAGTATAATGATAGCCATCCATTGATCAACACTTTTGGTGTAAAAATTATTTCATTCTTTGGCCAGTTAATCAATAAATTGGGACAATTATTGAGTATAATCTGGCTCATTTACTGGTTCATTTATGTGTTAATTATAACTCAAACAGATACATTAGGCATGAAAATCCACTTCGCATATATTGGATTAATGATTATTATTATTTTAATAGGTAATTACCTTCTTAATGAAGTAGAATATTACAAAGATACAATGTGCAAGTTTTGTGGCAGAGAGTATGCATGCAGGGAGTTCAAAAAACCCGAAATAAAAGAAATAAGTACTCCAGACAGTTTTAACATAACATGTACCAGTTTTTGGAAATGCAAATACTGTGGTCATGAAGACCTCAGACCAGAAAAAAGAAACTTACGAGCATACAAGGGAAAAATGAATAGCAAACAGCGGAAAGACCCATGCAAAAAGTGTGGAAAAGAAAAGGCATATCAGGAATTTAGGAGACCGGACATAAAAGAAAGTTATTCGTCTATAACCTGTACTATAACGACAACCACGTATTACAAATGCAAATACTGCGGCTCTATATACATCGAAGTTGAAGAAAAAATGGAAACAATTGAAGACTGATTGAAATTTTAATCCGGGTATGATGCCCGTGCGAACAAGCTCAGAATCAAAAAGACATTAAACAGGTGTCTCAAAACTTCGACCAGTTATACAGTTGGGGAAAAATTGTTTATTTTTGGGCTAATTAAGGAAGTCAATCTCAAGATATTTCTTGCCCAAATTTAAACTAAATAGTAACTATTCTCCAATTGTAGAATTCAGATTGTTTTTGATACAGCTTTTAAAGCCCTGTATTAGAATAGAATTTCCAATCGATATAAAAAAAGAATCTCAAAAAGCTATACAAGAGAAAAGGTCACTGATACATTGAGCAGAGATTTCAATACCATTGGATTTGCGCCAGGTTCACAAAGCAAAAAATGGATAGATGACGTTTGCTATGAAATGGATACGGAGACTGATACTTTAACAATGACCACCCAGGAAGATATTTATTTTTTTTGCCTGCAAAACGGAGCTCCCTACCTGATCAACAACTGGGGGGAGAAAAAAGTCCGGTTTGTCGGGAAAGTATTCGGGAAATTGGCTCTGCTTTTGTTAATCTCATTGATCTTATATTATTTCTTAAGAGATCGTATTGTGTTTCCTTATAATATGACCTGGCTTTTCATCCTGCTTACGATTGGAGTAATTATTTTTTCTTATTTTGTCTATGACCAACTTACCAGTGTAGCGGATTTTTATATTAATTCCAGATGTAGAAAATGCGGGAAGGATTTTGCATATGAGGAATTTAAGAAGCCTCTTACCAGAAAGGTAAGTACGTCTGAGAATTATGAAATTACAACGACGAAGTACCATAAATGCAGATACTGTGGAGATGAAGACCTCAGAATCCAGACAAATTATATTGATTGTAAAGGGAAAAAAGAAAAATTAACCAAAAATGCCTGTAAATGTTGCGGAAAAGAAAATTCCATGAAGGAATACAGAAGACCGGATGTACACACAACATATGATACTGTAGAAACAATCAGGTTTTATAAGTGTTTAGATTGTGGCTATCAAGCAATTACGGTAGAAAATGTATATTCTCCAGGCCCTATGTGAAATTGTTCAAGGAAAAAATGCCACCTGGACTAAAAATTTGCAATTGGCGGGGTGGAATCTGGTATATGGAAAAAGATTATGAAAAAGACAAAATTAAAATAAAAGAAGAAGATGGTAGGGTTACTTACTATAGTCCAACCACAAAAACCCATATTATTGAGTACAAAGGAGAATTTCAACCGGATATTGACCTTGGTAGGACTGCTGACTGGATAATTAGAAAATTCAGAGGAAACATCACAATTATAGAAATTGTTTCCTATGGTCTGGCCCTTATCTTTTATTTACTTTATACTGTTATTCTTTTGTTAGGAGTCTCATTCATCGAAACGGAGAATGGATGGATTGCACTTGCAGGCATAATAATGGCATTATTTTGTGTCGATTTATCATTCAAATTTTCCAAAATAAGATCATACTATCAAGACACAAAATGTGGAAAATGTGGAAAATATCTCGCCTGTAAAGAATCAGAACTTCCGGACATAAAAGAACTGAGTATGCCTGAGGCATATTCAATTACAGAAACGAGATACTGGAAATGTAAATTCTGTGACTACGAAACTATCAGAAGGTATGAACGTCACCCAACTAAAAAAGGAAAGAAAAACAAATATAAAATGAAGTGTGGAAAATGCGAACTGAATGAGGCAAGGGAGTACAAGAAACCGGATATAGTGGAAATAGGAGATACAATATACACAACTCGTTACTACAAATGTGAACACTGTGGATATGAAGAAACAAGAACAGAATCAGAACAAATAAGATATTCTTTTGACTATGTCTAATAAAAGGTCGTTTGCTGCGCAAATTGGATGTGGCCTCCGTATCCTGTGCTCCCGAAACACAACTCGGGTGGAACAAAAATAAGGTTGATTAAAAACATGAGATTCATTCAAAAAAAACAAATACGTACAGCAGAACATGAGAATTTCCCTGAACTATGGAATATTTGTGAAAATGCGTTTCCTCTTTGTGAAAGAAGAGTTTTACAGCAGCAAATTGAAATTCTGGATAATAGCTCATACAGACTGGAGGCCTGGATTGAGAATGATCGGGTAATTGGTTTTATAGGCTGGTGGGATTTTGATTTGTTTCGATATGTAGAACACTACGCAATAAATCCGGAATACAGGGCCAGGGGATATGGCAGTAAGTTCCTTCGGAAATGGCTTAATGAATCAACAAAAAAAGTGGTTCTGGAAATTGAACCTGTTGTGGATGAAACAACATACAAAAGACTAAAGTTTTACAAGAAACTTTCATTTGTTGAAAATAATTACAAACATATCCAGCCTCCGTATCATAAAAATGGAGAAAGTATGCCTTATAAAATACTGTCATATCCTGGAAAAATTCAACCTGGCCTGTATAATTCCTTTGTTACAAAACAACGATTAGAGGTTATGCCGAAAAATTGGATGGCAAAAAATAATAGAATCGACAGGAAAAGACCGTTTGCTACGCAAACGGGAGAACTGCCCGTATTCTCTGAGCTTCCAGAATAAACAGGCCTCCACCTGAGAAAAAGCCTGACAAAACCGCAGCAGGGGCTTTTCAGATCGAGTTATTGAAAACCGGGGCATGAGATACGATCATACTGAATCGTTCTTTTTCCGCATACATTGAGGCTTTTTCATGAACTCACCAAAAAAGGAATTTTGAGGTAAAATCTGATCAGACCCGGCCGTAATTGAGTATAATTAAAATTAGACAGATTCAAATTCTTCCAGAATATCCGCAATCAAGGGATGCAGTTCCGGTACATCCTTTTTTACCGTATTCCAGATAATCGGAAGGTCCACCACAAAGTATCCGTGTATTACTTTATCCCGGATGCCTGCCATCAGTCTCCAGGGCACTTCCGGATGTTCCTCTTTTAAGGAATCTGGCAAATTTTTGGTTGCTTCGCCCATAATCTCCAGAGCCCGAATGACAGCATACACGGTTTTGTCGTCTTTTGAGAACGTATCGAATTCAAACCCACCAGTGAACTGCTCGATTTTTTCAATTGATTCGAGAATATCCCTTAAGAACTCTATAGCATTTCGCCCGGCCTTCATAAAGGAACAACCTCATTGAGAATCCGTTCTCCAATGGCGGGTTTAAGGCCGGTTTTCGTCACCATGTCCACCTTTACCCCAAGGAGGTCACTAAGATAATACTCAAGTTCGATGTATTTAAGGAGGCCCGGAACTTCATAGAACTGCACCAGGATATCAAGGTCACTGGAATCACTTTGCTCCCCACGGACGTAAGAACCGAAAACTCCCAAATAACTTACACTGTATTTCTCCCTTAATTCAGGAAAATGTTGCTTCAATATTCCGATAAAGTACTCTTTATCCTTTAACTCCGGAACAGGCATTGTTTTTGTTCCTCCAGACAATCCTTAATTTGTCGAAAAATTAGTGATAACGTATTTCTGATGTATCGGCAAGTAAAATTTCAAAGCCAGTCATATCCCTTTTCACGGGGCATTATTTCGAGGACAAAAACGACATTATCTTCAACTGCATAGATAACCCTGTAGTCACCAATCCTTAAGCGATACAGGTCATCTCTTTTTTCGTCCCTTTTAGTTTTTTAATTCCGGAACGGGATCTGCTTTTGAAAGGATCAATCTCAAGGTTTTTTATTCCCGTTTTTATCCTATCCTTTGTATCAGGATCCTGATCTACCAGAAATTTTACTGTATCGGGGTGCAGCTTTACCTCAAAATTCATTAAATTTCATCCAGGGACACGAATTTCTCTTTTTCATCCAGTTTTTTGTACTGGCGTTCCATGAATGACTCATAATTGGCTTCATCCATCAGGCGTTTTAGAATGTCATTGTAAGTTTCCCCTTTAATACCAAATTGTTTTAATCTGTCCCTTATGTCTTTTGTGACCGGAATTGTTGTTGCTTCACTCATAATGTTCATTTGAACATTATAGTTATAAGGACTTATAATTTACTATAAACTAATTATAATTTAAGATCTTCTTGAAAAGACCGTTTGCTGCGCAAACGGGAGGCCTGCCCGTATTCTCTGAGCTTCCAGAATAAACAGGCCTCCACCTGAGAAAAAGCCTGACAAAACCACAGCAGGACTCAAAACTAAAGAAGCTGTCCGACAAGACTGCCAGTAAGAATTCAATCCCTTCTTTTTCGATTTAAAGGCTTTAAATAACCTTTTTTTCACATGTTTTTGCCCTGAAAGTGAATTATCGGACAGCCTGTTTAAGAATGGATAGTTTACCGGACAACCATTACCGGGATGTTTGAATGCCTGAGAACATTTTCTGCCACGCTACCGATAAGAAATTTCTTGATTCCTGTCAGGCCCTGGGTGCCCATCACTACCAGGTCAATCCCGTTTTTCCCCGCATAATCAAGGATTTCTTCAGCCGGGTTGCCTTTTGAAAAGACGGATTCCACCTTAACTCCGGCCTCTTTTCCAATTTTTTCTACACTGGCGGTTGCAATTTCTCCCCTATCAGCCAGATATTTTTCAATTGACTCGGTCCAGCCCATAACCTTTCGCGCGGTTGATGCATGTTCATCAGAAATGACGTACAGGGTGTACACTTCAGCCCCGGCCATTTTTGCAAGCTCAAGCCCGTAAAAAACCGCGTTTCTGGCATTTTCCGAACCGTCGGTTGCAATCAGTATTTTCTTGAAAATGTCCCCCATCTTCCGGCCCCCATTTATCCCTATACTAAAATGTGAACTACCGCTCGGCTAAAGACCGACCAGCTTCCTGAGTCATTCTTCGGAGCAACCTCCGCAAGTCATACAGGCTCTACCCCACGTTCCGTAGGTGATTAATTTATAGTTCACTTTTGTTTGGCTATTTTCCAGTTACACTGGAAATCCCACAAATTTCCAATTTGTGCGATCGCAAAAGTGAGTAAGATTAAAATGTATTATTAATATATTAACGTTTTGAAATTAAACAGTTTATTGGAAAGTGGACGCTTATATCCCCTGAGCTAAAGACTCAGGGGTTTTACGCTGCATTCTATAAAACCCCTATTATTTAAATATCGGCTCCGAAAGTTCCTTATAATACATAAAAAGTTCCCTGCCCCAGGAAAGAGCTCTTTCCTCGGAGGATATCAGTAACTGGTCCCTCGGCTTCCCGTCTTTTTCGTAAAGCTTGAGGACCATAAAGCGATCGGTCACCACAATCGAAGGCAATTTTACGGGTCTTCGACAGATAGATAATTTAGAGTTATTTGCTTGCTGCATGACTCCTGCCTCTTCAGGATACTCCCTAAAGAGATGTCCTGCAACTTCTTCGGTCATGCAGAGTTTAAGCTCCACCCCCCTTTTAACGAGGTCTTCATAAAGGAAAGGGGCCTCGGGATGGAAATAGGAAACGAAAGTCAGGACCTCTTTTGATTCCAGGAGGTTTTCCGCCAGATGCAGAGGAGTTTCGAACATATGTGCAGGCCCGGGCTCAAAGAGTTCACAGTGGCCAAGCTCTTCTATCCTGTCCCGTAAAAAGGGAGGTATGACGCTCAGGTCACGCTTTGCCCAGTATTCGAAGTTGTCCTCAAAAAGTTCCACAGCCCCCAGAAAACCCTGCATTTTTCCGACCAGAACCTCCCCGACCTTTGACAGCTCATAGCTGTTCTTTTCCTCGACAATCAGGCCGGAGTCTTTCATTATTTTAAGCTGGGGCCGGACGGAAGCCGGGCTTATCTGAAGAAGATCCCTGATTTCATCCCGTGTTCCGGGATTTTTATTTAAGAATAGGAGGAGTTGTTTTCTCTTCCGGGATAAGAAAATAAGATCAATTAACGACTGCTTCATAAAAACCATTCTCAATATAAATTCTCTTAATAAAATTTGTTTTAAGAATATTTTTGTATAAAATTGATTCTTATTGGGAGATAGGGAGTGGAAGGAAAGGGAGGAGCCCTCTGGATTCCCGCATGTCCGGAAACAGATTATAAAAAGTCAGATCTGGAAAAAGAGGTAAAAAAATAAAAAAAAGGAAAAGTGGAGGGAATCAAGCCATGATAAACAGGGGTGCAAACACAACCGCCACAATGCTCATGAGCTTTATGAGGATGTTGATTGCAGGCCCGGCCGTATCCTTGAAAGGATCTCCCACCGTATCGCCCGTGACGCCTGCTTTGTGGGCATCCGAACCTTTTCCGCCGTAGTTTCCGAGTTCAATATACTTCTTTGCATTATCCCACGCCCCTCCGGCGTTGGACATTGTGATTGCAAGCATGAAACCTGAAACCAGTGAACCTGCAAGGAGCCCTCCAAGCGCCCCTGGCCCGAGCACCAGTCCGATTAAAAGCGGCGCAACAACGGCCAGCACACCGGGTGCGATCATTTCTTTCAGAGCAGAGTTGGTTGAGATTGTAATACACTTGCTATAATCAGGGTCAGCCTTACCTTCCATCAAACCCGGTATTTCTTTAAATTGTCTTCTAACTTCAACTACGACTTCCCCTGCCGCTTTTCCGACAGCCATGATCGTCATTGAGGAGAAAAGGAAAGGAAGCATTGCTCCTATCATAAGCCCGATGAATACGTTGGGGTTCATAACATCGATGGACTCGAGCCCCACTGCAATACCGTATGAAGAGAAGAGAGCAAGGGCTGTAAGAGCCGCCGAGCCTATTGCAAATCCTTTACCGATTGCGGCCGTAGTATTACCTACTGCATCAAGGGTATCGGTGATTTTACGGACCTCTTCTTTCTGGTGTGACATTTCTGCAATGCCTCCCGCATTATCAGCGACAGGACCGTATGCATCGACTGAAAGTGAAATTCCGAGCGTTGCAAGCATTCCAACAGCTGCAATAGCTATGCCGTAGAGACCGGAAAGCTGGAAGGAGATATAGATGGTAAGAGCAATGATTATGACAGGCCAGAGAGTTGATTCCATCCCTTTTGAAAAACCTGTGATGATGTTTGTGGCCGAGCCTGTTGTACAGGAATCTGCAATCGTACGAGTCGGATTCTTTTCATATGCCGTGTAGTACTCGGTGATCTGCCCTATGAGGAAACCCGAGAGAAGCCCGGCAACAGTTGCAAAGAAGACCTTCAACCCGTACTCTCCAAGCATCATATCCGTAATAAAGTACGAGGCAATGACCGCAACAACGATTGCGGCAATCAGGCCGGAATTAAATGCCCTGTGGATAGCAGAAGACTCTGTCTTGTTTGTGCGGACAAAATAAGTACCTATAATGGATGCAAGAATCCCGACAGCTGAAATAATCAGTGGGACCATAATGACGTTCTGAACAGGAATTCCGGGGAAAGTTATGGCTGCGGTTGAGGCTGCAAGAAGCATTGTTGCAAGGATTGAACCAACATATGATTCATAGAGGTCGGCTCCCATGCCTGCAATATCTCCTACGTTATCTCCGACATTGTCGGCAATAACGGCAGGGTTTCTCGGATCGTCTTCGGGAATTCCTGCTTCTACCTTTCCTACAAGATCCGCACCGACATCAGCAGCCTTTGTAAATATCCCGCCGCCCACGCGGGCAAAGAGTGCAATGGACGAGGCTCCAAGTGAAAAACCCGCAAGAATATTCACAATGGTGAGTATATCCAGGTCCGTAAAGGTAGTTGTAAGAAATATAAATGAAGCGGAAAGTCCAAAGAGACCGAGCCCCACAACACTCATTCCCATAACGGTCCCTGAGGCGAATGAAACTTTAAAAGCCGGGCCAATGCCTCTTGTGGCGGCATTTGCAGTCCTTCCATTAGCACTGGTGGCCGTAAACATACCTATATATCCGGCTGTTGCGGAAAGCACCGCTCCGAAAACAAAACATAATGCGGTGAGGTACCCATTTGGCAAAACCAATGCAATTATAATTGTAAGCAAAACGACAAAAACAGCGATTGCGCGGTATTGTCTATTAAGGTAAACCATGGCACCGTCGTGGATTGCCGCAGTTATTTTTTTAATTAGATCATTACCTTCGCCTTCATTTTTTACGTTTTTATAAGACATGCCTGCAAAAATCAGGCCAATAAGAGCACATACTGGTGCGAGGTAGATTAACATACTCATAAATTTAACCATCCTTCCGGAAACTATATTTAAATCTATTTTCGGATTGTAACACTCCGATGTAATTTTTCGATGATAGATAGAATGTTTATATATATAAATCCATTTGGATTCAGTTTAAGTAATGTGCTTACCGGAAATAGACTGCCCGTGTTCGAAACACAGATTGATTCCCAATTTTGTGCTTGACGGAAATTACCACAAAAATAACACGATTATAATAATTAATATCTTACCCAGAAATGAAGAGATATAAATAAAATTCTTTTTTGAATTTAAATATGTGTTCAACGTCCTGGCATATAATCCACTCACAAAATAAGAATGTTTCGTAAGGAATGCCAATAATATCTATCAAACAAAAAAATCGGTGCCGAAAAAACGTACATGAAACCCTTTGAGTAACAGGCACAAATAAATGAAAGTACTTGAAAACACTTTCATACCAAAAGAAAATAGAGAATATCGAAAATCTGCAGATCTGTTTACCACCGGACATTAACAGAATTATTCCCTGTAATTTCTCCATCAACCGTACTGCCAGCTGCCTGAGCTACTTCCTGAGCGATCTGGAAGAGCCTGAACCAGGTGTTCAGGGCCGAACGCATTGAAACCACGTCCTCGGCCCGGACGGAAAGCACAAGGTGCTCAGAGTCCCGGAGTTCAAGCTCGATAACAGACCTTTCGGAATAATTCTCGTCGAGTTCTGGGAGGACTGAACTGTAAATATCCTTTGCATTTTCAGCCTCAAAAAAGAATTCTGCGTTAAGTTTCACCTGGGAGCCCTCGAATTATTCGAATTCGTCTCCGGTCTTTCCTTCTTCAGGCTCTGCTCCGGACTCAGATCCTTTTTCGGCTTCATCATACCCTTTAAACCCTTTTAGTTTGAGCTTTAAAACGGAGGATTCGCCTTCCCTAAAGTCCAGTATTTCCTCATCAACAACAAGTACGCGAGAACCTTTAGGAAGGGAGGAACTGTCCTTTACCCTTTCGAAAGGCAGGTAAGAAACAAGAGCTTCTGCCAGTTCTCCGCTTCCTGTAATTATCGGAAGTTTTCTGGGTAAATAGGCGGAATCCTGCCTCAGCGAAGCATCGGAAAACCTAAGGGAAAAAAGGAGCTGCCCTTCAAATCCATGAAAACCCAGGCTCCCGGGGTTTCCGTGGTATTCACCAACAACGAGAAAAGCTTCGCCTTCCGCAAGATCCAGCAACTCTCGCAGGCCTGTCTTGCCGCGGCTTACGTAGCGGAAAGTAGTAAACTGAGAGAGTTTTTTGCAAAACGTCCGGGTCTTTGCGGAAGGTTTGCGAGAAGACGTGACGAACATACTTCTCTTACTCAGCCTTAATACGCTTAATGGTAGTCGGACGTTCCTTTACAAGGATCCTGTGCCCACAGTAAGGGCACCTGATACCTGTATATTCGTAGTCGATTTCTACCATCTGTTTACATCTTGTACACTTATAACCCATACTAATAACCTCTTATTTTCGATAGATAATAAGTGGGCAAAGTAGTGTTTACTGTGCCTCAAGAGCGTTCTTCATAGTGCGTAGCAGGTTCTGTCCGACGCTGGTGTAAGGGATATAAGTCCCACCTGCGAAGGTGTGTCCGCACTTGCTGCATTTCCAGATCCCGGTTCCGAGCCTTTTTACGGACGGGCGGGCACACTTTGTGCATACGTGCGGAGCGCGCATGCGACCTTCCAGGTCTGCGACCCTCTTTCGGTCCTTTCTCCCGTACCTCGTTCCAAACCTGCCTGCCGACCTGGAAATTCTACCTTTCTTCGTGTATTTTTTTGCCATTATTGCAAACTCCTTGAATCGAAATCCTTAATCCTGAATATTTTAAGGGTATAATAAGCTGTTATAATACTGCCTTAATACTGGCATTTAATATTTATATTTACTTACTCGGCACCAATCCTTTCTGCCGCCAGTCCCGCCAGGAAATCTTCCCTGATTTCCCCTGCCTTCCTGCATGAGAGCTCGATGGCTTCCAGAAGTTCTGCCTCAGTAAAAGCAGATGAGCCCATCTTCTGCATCCCTGCGATCGCTCCGTCCAGGCTGGATACAACTGTCAGCTTTGCCTCACAGATGGCTTCTTCGTCCCTTGAGGGATCCGCCATAAGTTTGCCTCCGATCCGGGCAACGGTCACGCTTACAGGAGTTTCTTTCATGGGAAGGTCAGTATCTTCTCCGAAACCATACGCTTTGTTGGGGACTCTTGTGGTCAGAAGAGCCGAAATGGCCCCCAGGCTGGCCGCATCAATGAGATTCCCGTCATCATTGAGAACGTGTATGTCAATGAAAACGGTCCAGACAGTCACCCCTTCGCTAATGCAGAGCTTCTTTATATCAATTGCGCCAGATTCCCGGATTCCCCGATCCACGACCCTGGACATTTCTATTGCTTCTTCTCTCGGAGACCCAGGCTCAAAATCAGGGGATGCGATGGGGTTGAGTTCCAGGTTGGTCATAATAACCCCTTCGTCCATGGAATCCGGAAAAGGAGTTCTTGGCTGAAGCTTTACACCCACAATCACCTGGGTAGAGCCGAGAGTTACCTTTGCAGACCCTTCAGCCTTATCAATTGCGTTTGTTTCTACCTTGATCTCACGGAACTCGTCAAACTTCCGGCCTCCCATCCGCTTTCCTTTTACCATGAGGTTGTAAATATAATCCTTTTTCAGGGTGGGAATTACTTCATTACTCATTCTCTTCATCTCCTGAACCGGAATCAATTGGATCTTTTACGACTTTCCATGGACCGTTCTCCTCAGCTTCCGAAGCTATCTCTGTTTTTTCTTCCGGGGACTCATCTGCAAGTTCCCAGGGATTTACAGCTTCGATTTCAACTTCTGCGTCTTCTGCTTCGATTTCTGCTTCGATTTCAGCTTCGATTTCAGCTTCGATTTCAGCTTCGAATTCAGCTTCTGCCTTTTTAGCATCCGCTTCTTCAGCATCCACTTCTTCAGCATCCACTTCTTCAGCATCCACTTCTTCAGCATCCACTTCTTCAGCATCCGCTTCTTCAGCATCCGCTTCTTCAGCATCCGCTTCTTCAGCTTCTGCTTCTGCTTCTGCTTCTTCTGCTTCTGCTTCTTCAGCATCCGCTTCTTCTGCATCCGCTTCTTCAGCTTCTGCTTCTTCAGCATCTGCTTCTTCAGCATCTGCTTCTTCAGCTTCTGCTTCTGCTTCTTCTTCTTCTGCTTCTTCTGCTTCTTCTTCTTCAGCTTCTGCTTCT
>JAQVBP010000177.1:3419-5393 GCA_028690255.1 Methanosarcinaceae archaeon | reverse complement strand
TGCCCGGCGTGACCTTCCGGATAACGGTACTCGGAGACAGTGAGGCCGGGAAGGTTGAAAAAGAGGTCATGGCCCTTCTCTGCGGCCTGGGGTGCCGGGAAAGGGAGAAAAATCCGGGGGTTGCAGAATAACCGGAGGTTTGCAGACCAAACCGGTTTCGGGATAGTCTGGACTCCGCAAAACAGCTATCTACCTGCCGGATCACATAAGTTTCTTTTAATTATTTTTCGAATGAATTTTTTCGGACTAAATGAGAAAAATAAAAATACGTGGGCAGGATATTACAAGATTAACCATTCAAAAAAAGGCAGAAACACGTTTTAAAAAATAGAGGAGTTCCATGATAGAAAAAAAAACAAAAATAGCCCTTTTGTTTTTGCTACTCATTTTAATTGGGTTAGGGTCCGGCTGCATTGGCTCGGATAAAAGTTCCGCCAGCGCAGCAGACCGGGAAGTTAACCGGATCGGACCCGAAACACGCAACATAAACGAAAGCGGAGAAAAACCCGGAATAAATGAAAATGCGAGTGAAGAAGCTGTAAACAGATCTATAGAAAACATAACAGAGACGCTTATAGAGAACCTGGAAAACGGCGACTCCGAAACCCGGATGCAGGCGATAGAAGCCCTCGGAGAATACACGGAGCCTGAAGTCTTGCAGGCCCTGGTCCGGACCCTGGAGGACGAAGACGAAGAAATTCAGCTCGGTGCCGTCCGGACTCTCGGAAAAATCGGGAAGCCCGCTGCAGACGTCCTTATTGAGAAACTTGAAGGTGGGGACTTCAACAACTACGCCCTGTTAGCCCTCATCGAAACAGGCGATGCAAGGGCGAGCGAGACTCTCAGCAGCCTCTTTGAGAAAAGAAGAGAGACTGCAAACCGAGCTGCTGTGGAGAAGGGTCTGGAAAACAGAGGATCGGTAGAAATGCTCTCTGCGGTGGAAGCAAGGGAAAAAAGCCTGAGAAAAATTATCGCAGGGGAGCTTGAAGGAGAAAAAGAAGAAGGACTCGAGGCCCTCATCAAGGCCCTTAACTCCGATAATCCAGGTGTTGAGACATATTCCGAAATTGCCCTTATGGAGACGAAGAAGGCCGGTGGTTCCGCAGAAAACGAGAGTGAACAACTTATAAAGGCCCTGGATAGCGAAAACGGCTGTATAAGAATCGCCGCTGCCCTGGCCCTCGGGGAAATGAAAGAAGAAAGGGCGGTTGATGAAATGCTGCCGATCCTGGGGCAGGACTACGCTGTAGTCAGGAGCAGCGTGGCTTTTTCCCTCGGGAAAATTGGGGATGAAAAAGCAGTGGAAAGACTGCTACAGGAATTGAAGCACAGTAGCAATGAATGGACAAGAAGCTGTGCTGCCCTGGCCCTTGGAGAAATCGGAAAAGAAAGAGCCTCAACCCTCCTGATCCAGAGACTGCGCGACACGGAAAAGGACGTCAGGTACAGTTCGATCCTGGCCCTTGGTCTTATAGGGGATGAAAAAGCTGTGGACCCGCTGCTTGAAATTCTTGAAATTGAGGAGAATTCCGGGATACAGGACCCCATGAAAAAGGATATGGGGATCCGCAAGAATGCCATCGTTTCCCTTGGAGAACTCGGGAGTAACCGGTCCGAAGAAACCCTGATCAAAATCCTGAAGAACGAAGAGGAAAAGGAAGAGATCAGAATAGCCTCCGCGAAAGCTCTTGGAAAAACAGGAAGCTCCAGAGCTGTAAAAGCTCTTGTTTCGGTTGTGGAGGATGAAAAAGCGGGCCAGGAACTAAGGACCGCAGCTTTACTGGCCTTCGGAGAAACTGATAACATGGAGGCTGCAGAAGTCCTTATTGAATATCTGGACGATGCAAAACTGGGAACGAGCGCGGAAAAGGCCCTGAAAACTATGGGAGAAACTGCCTTAGAACCCCTGATTAGAGCTCTGGAAAGCGGAGATGAGGAACTCAAAACCGAAGCGGCCTTTTTGCTTATGGAAAT
>JAQVBP010000177.1:0-3319 GCA_028690255.1 Methanosarcinaceae archaeon | reverse complement strand
ATTAGAAAAACTCTCCGGATTAGAAAAATTCTCCGGATTAGAAAAATTCTCCGGATTAGAAAAAATAAGAAATGTAGGCCCGGACAGGCCGGAAAAAGCCTGAACCAGAAAAAATCCGGGCCTAAACAACATCAGACCAGGCTTATCAGGTCTTCAAGAGCCGCTTTCGGGGCTTTGGCTTTCACGATCCCGGATGCCAGCAGGACTCCAACAGCTCCGAGGTCAAGAGCGGCTCTCAGGTCTTCTCCTTTTGAAATCCCGGCTCCGCAGAGGACTTTCACGCCGGGCTTCAGGGCGGATACGGCTTCTACCGAACCGCTCACAACTTCGGGGTCAGCTTTTGAGACCGGGATTCCCGTCCCGATCAGTTCGGGAGGCTCGATTGCCACGTAGTTCGGCTCAAGCACGGCGGCTGCGGCCGTGGTCGGGACGTTGTTCGTGCAGATTACGGTTCTGAGTCCGGACTCCTTTGCAGCCTTCAGGGAAGCCTCGATCTCTGCGAGAGTCAGGCGTTTTTCCGAGTGGTTGATAAGAGTGCCTGTTGCCCCTGCATCCTTTATACACTGCCCGAAAACGTGACCCGTAAAACTCCCTGCTCCGATACCGTCAAGGTGCTGGGAGAAAACAGGAATTTCCACTTCCGAAGCAACCCTGTGGATATCAGGGAGCTGGGGTGCAACTGCAATCTCGATTCCGGACTCTTCTGATACGGCTTTGCAGGCTTCTGCAATTTTGACCGCACCCTGGCCTGTACCCTGGAGGTAGGTCTTGTAATTGAGTAAAATAAACGGTGAACCCATAACAATCCCCTTTTAAAAATGTTAAAATTAAGAAATATCAGGAATATGAAAAAGAAAGGGCAAAGGTCCCCTGGGGACCCATGCCGGTTTGATTTATCTAACGTTTATACAGGATATACTGAGCTATACTAACTATGCTGAGCACTAACTATGCTGAGCTTAGAAGTCAGTCATGACCCTGAACTGGTCGATTTCCGGTTTGTTCAGCTTGTTGATAAACTGCTCTGCGGCTTCCCTAATGTCTTTTGAGCCCGCAATGGCCCTTCCGACTACAAGGATATCGGCTCCCTGGCTGAGAGCAAGTTCGACCTTGTCAAGCCTGACGCCGCCTGCAACTGCCACAAGGGCCTTCGGAGCGACTGCCTTGATGTCGCCGATGTTGCCCCAGAGGTGCTCGGAGTCTTCGATGTCGATTCCGCGGTGGAGTTCGATGACGTCGGGCATTTCGTCAAGCTGCTTGAGGACGGAGATGGGGTCCGGCTGGTTAAGGGTGTCCATGACGGCGTAAATGCCGGTCTTGTGGGCTTCCTCGATGAGCTTATTGATGGTATTGATCGGGGCAAGGGCCGAGACCACGATTGCGTCTCCGGCGGCGTCTGCGACCATCCTGGCTTCGAGGTTTCCGGTATCCAGAGTCTTGAGGTCGGCCACGATAAAGGCGTCGGGCCTGACTTCCCTGATCCTGGAGATTACGTCCATACCGTAACGCTTGATAAGAGGCGTGCCGGCTTCGATGATGACGTGATCGTTCTGGGGAATCTGGGAAATTGCGGCCAGTACGAAGGGCAGGTTCGGGTTGTCAAAGGCGACCTGCAGGTATGGGGCGTCCCAGAGCCTGGCGACCTTGAAGCCCATGATGGCGTGGGTGGACTTGTTGCTCTCCTCGAGTACGGTGTCGATATCCGGGAAACCGTTAAGGGCACGCTTGAGGGCGAGTTTTGTAGCGCCGTAGTTGTACCTGTAGATCTTGCTGTAGTCTTCGGCCGAGGGGTCGATAAAAACGCTTGCAACGATAACAAGCTCTTCTGTCTGGTCCTTGGAAATCATGCCTTCCTCGACGGCGTCTGCAACGGCCTTTGCGACCGCGGCCTGGGCGGGCCCGAAGATCTTGGCTGCCTGATCCATGTTCTTTACCGTGACCTTCGGGATAATAAGGGTCGAAGGTTTGGTTGGAAGGTTCGGCCTGATCACTGATAAAAGCGGGGTGTGCCCCATGGAAAGCTGAGTCATTCCTGTTGCAAAGGCCTGGCCTACGGGGCCTTCCTTATCGCCAATCATTAAGTCCACATGGGCAAGTTCGGAACCCTGCCCCATTAATGCTTCTCCTATCTGAAACATGTTTAACCTCGTAAAAGTGCTACATGTGATTTTTAATAATTTAACTGTGATTTTTGATTTTTTGAAGGCTCCAGTGATTGAAGAACCGTATAATCGTGATTTTGTGGTATTAAGCAAATAATCTGGCTTTAAACCCGAATACTCTAATTGCAACTCATAGCAAACCACATTGTATTCCCTGTTTGCCAGGTCCACTTCCGGGAGGGTCACAGGGTTTTTCTGCTTCAATGCCAGCCTGATATAAATAATCTCTTATCGACCATGAAAACTTCTCACAGCCGGACCGCTCACTTTCTGAATAAGGAGAGCCCGGGCTCGGGAAAGTCCCCCACTCTTCTAAAAGAGTGAACTCAGGAGAGCAAGTTTAAGAAAGAGAGGCATTCCTCCGGAAAGCCAAAGGTCAGCGAAGAACTTTCGGGCAGATGTCGTTCAGAACGCAGATTTCACATCTTGGAGAAAGAGGCCTGCAGATGTTTTGCCCCAGTTTGACGAGCAGGAGGTTTATATCCTGACTTTGACAGGTAAATAAAAATAAAATAAAATAAAATAAAATAAAATAACAACTGTTTATAAATGTATATAGTAAAAAAAGTTAAGCTAAGCATTTAGAAATGTGCATATTGAAAAAGTTAAGCCAATAATTTAGAAAAATACAAATTAAAAAAGTAAGCCAAGATCCGGATTCGAACCGGAATGGTATCGCTCTGCAGGCGATTGCGTAGCCGCTCCGCCATCTTGGCATGATGTAATCCCTAGTAAAGTACTAATAATATATAAACTTATAGCTTGTGTGCGGGGAATAATTCCTTATTTTCGGCGGTTTAAAATTTCCCAATTCTCAATCCTTAAGGAAATTCGTAAAATAATTTCCATTCGAAACCACGAATTCGAGAATAAAAATTCAACGGAAAATTATAAATATTAGAGATACATTATGGGAGTTGTTCATCTGTAAGAGAAAGTGTGGGCCCGTAGCTTAGTCAGGCAGAGCGACGGACTCTTAATCCGTAGGCCGAGGGTTCAAATCCCTTCGGGCCCGCCATACAATCTCTGGTCTTTGTTTTTGATTCAATTTTTTTTAAATCTGGTTCATTTAAACCCTGTTCTTTTAGACCGGTTCTGTGGTTCTTTTAAACCGGTTCTGTGGTTCTTTTAAACCGGTTCTGTGGTTCTTTTAAACC
>JAQVBP010000176.1 GCA_028690255.1 Methanosarcinaceae archaeon | reverse complement strand
CTAGTATATAAGAGGGTACACAGAAATGAGACAAAAAGCAAATTACGTAAAAGCGAACGTAACGCCGGAAGGAAATCAAGTATTGAATATTCTCGCGGCTGAGCGAAAGAAGTACGTTTATGAAATTATGGACGAAGTGCTTAGAAAAGAATTTCCTGAATACTTCAAAAAAATTGGATGTTAAACACAACAGATATAAAACAATGATAAAAAGAGCAGAAAACCCCGACCCCGCTGCCAGACGAGGCCGAAGCTTTTAGAAATCGTGAATCCACCGACGGATACACCCTTGTCAATTGGTGTATTTGTCGCTACACCGATTTATATTTAACGGATAAGAATATTTAAATTGTATGGTCCAATATAATAATATGTTTAATTATTATATCTGATTATACAAAAGGGTTACGATTCTAACGCTTCAATGGTTTTCTGTCCTCCAGAATGACACAAAGAGGACAAAACATGAAATCTATAATACAAACTAGATTTTTTAATTTCGACAGTTTGAACAGCTTCGAAACCTCCCCGGAATCCCTGAACACGTCAACCCAGGGAACTTTTACTTTTAATCCTTCATACTCATGTAGGTGCAGGCGGGGGTATTCTCTTTTCTCAGATCCTTTCAACGTATGGCGCAGACGGATAGAGCCAGCTGATTATTCGAGGCAGGATATAGCTTTTTCTTACAGGATCGGAGGCGGGTTTTAATGTCTCCCTCAATAGCTTATCTGGATTCTGTTTTTAGGGAGAAACAAGGAAATACAATTCATTACCTGGCAGATCTGAAAGACAGTGGACCCGATGAGCCGGACTTAAGCCAATATATTGATGTGGATGTCCTCGGGGAGATCTGCAGGAATTGCAGGAGAAGGCCAGCCAGAGCGCGAAGGGTCAGAGCTTACAGGAGGGCTTAAACTATGCCTTCCTTAAGTGAATTGGAAGCCAGGTATAATTCTTTCCATGGAAAGGAAGTTCATTACCTGGCTGACCTGCAGAAAGAGCCCGAAGCTTGGCAACCTGAACATACAGAAAGGAGGGCTTAAATGGTTCTTCCTGAAGTAAATACCGATCCAGCGGAGTTCATCAAGGCTGAAGCTGCAAAGTTCTACACTTCCGCGGGTCTTGTTGTGCATCCTCTCCGATCCCCTACGGATGTGACCGCAGGAAAGAGCGCAGGAAAGGCGCCAGTCCTCCCGAACTACAACAGCCTTACGGAATCTGCCCCTATACAAAAGTTCACCGGGAGTCGTAATATCGGAGTTGTCTGCGGCGCAAACTCCGATTTAACGGTAATAGATATTGATTATTACTTCAGGGGACTTTGGGATTATATTTTTGAAAACTGCGACACAAGGCGGTTTGTCAAGCAGTTTCACACTGAGAAACGCTGGCACTGGCTTTTTAGATACTGTGAGACCCTGACAGCTAAACAGTATCAGGAGCTCGGCTTTGACATTCTAACGAATGGGTCCAATTGTGTTATGTCTCCCTCTGTCCACAAGGACGGCTCACAATACCAGATAGAGGGTGACATAAAGAGCAGGCCAGAGTTTCCCATGAATGCTGCAGCCAGGCTTTTTGAAGTGCTTCAAACCTATGAAGAATTTAAAGGCATCCTGAGCAAATGCAGGCATGCCTGGCGGGGTCTCTGGAAAGCTGTATTCATACAGAAGGGGGACGAGCTTTATAAGGATCCCTGGACGGCCTTCCGAGGCGAAGAAGGGCGCAAAAGACATCTAGGCTTTTGTTCTGAACTTCTCGCAAATGGAGCAGAAGAAAAACACCTCGTTTTTGCAGCCTGGCTTATCTTTCCTGAAAGCTACAACGATGCAGAGACGCGCAAAAACCTAAAGGGCATTAATCCAAAGGCTACATGGAAAAATGAAACCATCAAAGCCGATGATGTTTTAAACAGATTTTTTGCACGAGGTGGCGGGACTAAAAAATTCGGAGATACCTTAAAAGGACTTTTGCCGACGCCAGGCACAATTGCGCAGGCTTTACAGGATGCCACCCCTATTTATTATGACAGCTCACGTAATTTTTGGATGTGGGACGAAGAGGCGCACAAATACGATAGAGTAGACGACACTGAAATTATGTGCAAGGTTTCAGAAGCTCTTGAGCTTTCGGTTTATAATTCAAAGATGAAAGCTGAAATTTTGGAAGCCCTAAGGCAAACAGGGCGGATGAGAAGGGTAAAGCCAGTAAAGAGAAGCTGGATACAGTTTTCAAATTTAGTTTATGACCTGGACAGTGATGAGACCTTCAAAGCAGCACCGGAGTACTTTTTTGTGTCCCCTATTCCTCACAAGATAGGCGACTCGGAAGAAACGCCCGTTATAGATAGCCTATTTAAAAGCTGGCTAAATGACCGCCCCGAATTACTTTACGAAATCTGCGCTTACTGCCTTTACGCTGGTTATCCTATACAGCGCATTTTTGCTTTCATCGGGTCGGGGTCTAACGGTAAAGGACAGTTCATGAAAGTACTTAGAACTTTGATAGGAGATGATAACTGTACTAGCACTGACTTAGACCGCCTCGCTCAGTCTCGCTTTGAAGCTGCGAAGCTCTACAATAAAAAAGCAGCCTTTGTCAGTGAAACCAATTATAATAGTTTGACAAGTACAAATGCCCTGAAGCAGCTCTGTGGTGGGGACCTGATCTCGGCAGAGTTCAAAGGCAAAGACCCCTTTGATTTTGAAAATACTGCTAAAATTGTAATTGCTACCAATGGCTTGCCTGCGACATCGGACAGGTCTGACGGGTTTTACCGTAGGTGGTGTCTCATTGAATTTAAAAATAAGTTCCTTGATGGAAAAGACGTGGTGGAGGAGATCCCCGAGACCGAGTTTGAAAACCTCTGTCTCAAGTGCGTAAGGGTACTTAAAAATATTCTATCACTTGGAAAGCTCCCCCATGAAGACGACAGGGAGCGTAGAAAAGACAAATACGAAGCACTTTCAAACCCTGTGCAGGCTTTCATTGACGATGAATGCGACCTTGACTGTGACGCCGTGGTGCCTTTGTGGTATCTGTTTAAAAAGTTTGATGAGTACAGAACCGTCAAGGGACAGCGCAAATTCACAGACAGGGAATTCAATAAAATATTAAGGAGTATGGGGTTTGAGATTAAGCAGAGGTGGTATAATCAAGAGGAAGCAGCAGCTTTTAAAGACGTCAGCTCCACCGGTGACGGTCAGAACTGGCGGGCTGTCTTTGGGCTCGGCATGACACCCAGCAGTTCTAGCAGTTCTAGCAGTTCTAGCGATGTTTCCACTCAGACTCCCTATATAGTACCCCTAGTCCCCCTCACCGCTAGAACTGCTAGAACTGCTAGAATGGAAGAAAATCCTTCTTTCACCGAAAAAGGCAAAAATAGCGCTCCAATCGATTTAGGTGCACCTAAAGAAAAGGAAGTTCAAAGTTGTGTGATGACTCCCGAGGAAGCAGCAACCCTTGCCTTAGAGGGGGGTCTCTGAAATGGCTTTTCTTTATTTGGACATCGAAACCGACAACTCGCAGGGCCTCGGGCTCGACCCATTTCGGTCAAAGGTTGCGACCTTACAGCTTTTATTGCCTAATGGCAGACCATGCATCATCAAAGACCCTGAAAATTTAGACGCACTGAAGCCGATTCTTGAAAGAAACATAGTCGTAGGCACAAACCTAAAATTTGATATAAAGTTTCTGAAGCATCACTTTGGGGTTAACATAACCCAAATATTTGACATTATGATCGCGGAGCAGGTGCTTTCAGGCGGAGAACTGACAGGCTTTACAAAAGGCAGATCACTAAAAGATTTAGTTTTTAAATACTGTGGCGCGATGCTTGACAAAACAGAACAGACAGGCTTTAAGCACGGAGTGCCTTTAACAAAATCTCAAGAAGAGTATGTAATAAACGATATCAAATATTTGCCACAGATCTTAAAACAGCAGCAGGCTAAAATAAAAGCCACAGGGCTGGAAGCAGTAATTGAAAGGGAAATGTCCACCATCCCCTCCGTGGTGTGGCTTGAACTTTCAGGAATGCCACTAGACCTCAAAAGGCTTAAAGAGATTGAAGCCAGGGATACACATAGGAAGGAAGCATTAGAAGCAGAGCTTAAAAAAGAACTCTCCTGCGCAGGGTCTCAGCAGACATTAAATCAAACCCCTTCAATAAAACACATAAACCTAAACAGCACAAAACAGCTCACAGAAGCGCTGAAAGCAAAAGGTTACAAAATAGAAAGTACAAGCAAAGAAGCTCTTTCAATGTATGCAGCAGACCCCTTAATTCAAAAACTAAGGGAATATAAAAAGCTACAGAAAAAACTAAGCTCTTTCATAAAAACAATGCCTGACTTCATCCATCCAGTAACAGGCAGAATACACCCCAGCTTTGACCAGTACGGCACCAGGTCGGGGCGGTTCTCCTGCAGAGAGCCAAACCTTCAACAGCAGCCTTCCAGAGGGGAAGAGGGTGCAGAATGGAGGGCAATCTTTAGAGCAAGACATGGGTATAAAATTGTAGCAGCTGACTTCTCACAGATTGAGCTTAGGATATTAGGCGAACTGGCAGAGGAGCAGGAGTTCATAAGAGCTTACACTCAGGGAATAGACCTACACAGACTCACAGCAAGCAAGATTTTTAAAGTACCTTTAGAGGAAGTAACAAAGACACAGCGCAGCATTGCCAAGACTGTAAATTTCGGTCTCAATTATGGCATGTGGAAAAATGGCTTACAGCTAAGGCTCAGAGAAGATGCACACATTGAAGTAAGCCTTGGTGAAGCAGAGCAGTTTATCCGCGACTTTCAGCAAGCATACCCAGCAGCTACAAACTACTTAAACAGAATTAGTAAAGAAGGACTTCAAAAACTCGCATTAAGAAACAGGGCAGGAAGACTACTTAAACTTAGCACTCCCCGCAACGAAAGAGAAGAAGGCACCGTAAAGAGAGAGGCAAAGAACTTGCCTATTCAATCACTGTGTGCGGATATAATAAAGGATGCCTTGAAAAACATCTACGCAAGATTAGAGCCAAAAGGAGTTCTTTTCATAAACACGGTGCACGATGAGCTTGTGTTTGAGTGCAAAGAAGAGCAGGCTGAGGCGGTCTCAAGGGCAGTAAAGGAGGAGATGGAGAAAGCAGGAAGCCTTTTCTTAAAAGATCTGCCCTGTGTTGCAGAGGTCACAGTAGCCGATTACTGGAGAAAGGATTAATTCCTTTTCCCTTCTGTGGTCTTCAATCCCTGCAGGCAATCGGATATCAAACCCTCTTTTTTCTGTAGCTCTCCTGAATGAATATTCATAGTGTGAATATTATTTTATTTATTCATATAGACTGTAAGAATAACTTTATATTCTTTGAAAACGAAATATAAAGAAAAATTTCGTAA
>JAQVBP010000175.1 GCA_028690255.1 Methanosarcinaceae archaeon | reverse complement strand
CAAAAGATCCAAAAGATCCAAAAGATCCAAAAGATCCAAAAGATCCAAAAGATCCAAAAGATCCAAAAGATCCAAAAGATCCAAAAAGCAAACCTTCGGCCTTAATGAAACTGGTCCGATTCTGCTTTGTGGGATGGGGTGAGAGGGAGGGTAAACACAAATGTGCTCCCTTCCCCGGGAGTGGATTCTGCCCGGATTTTTCCGCCGTGGCATTCCACAAACCTTTTAACGATAGAAAGTCCCAGGCCTGCTCCCCCATATTTCCTGGTTGCAGAAGAATCGAGCTGTATGAAAGGCTGGAAGATGTTTTTCATATCTTTTTCCGGGATGCCTATTCCGGTGTCCCGTACCCTTATTTCTGCCAGGCCTTCCAGTCTGCAGGTATTGATGATGACCTGTCCGCCTTCTGAAGTAAACTTAACCGCGTTGTCGAAGAGGTTGTACAGGATTTGTTTGACCAGGGTCCTGTCTGCCAGGATGGTTTTCAGCCGGGAGTCGGGCCTGAATTCCAGGCTTATATTTTTATCGGACAGGATCGGAGTCAAAACTGTTTTTGTTTCTTCAATAATATCGTTAACGGAAATGACTTCGTAGCGAAGTTCGATTTCCCCACAATCTAATCTCGAAATATCCAGTAAATGATTAACAATTTTCAGGAGATAATTTCCGCTTGTTGAAATATTGTCGATGTACTTCTTCTGCTTTGAGTTGAGGCTACCGGAGATCTCTTCCAGCAAAACCTCCGAAAAACCAATGATAGCATTCAGGGGTGTGCGTAATTCATGACTCGTGTTAGCTATGAATTCGTTTTTTGCACGGTTTGCGGCTTCAGCGTCCTCTTTTGCTTTGAGGAGGTTTACTTCCAGCTCCTTTCTTTCAGTGATGTCCCACATAACCCCCAGTAACAGGGAGTCTTCTTTTAACAGACCGCTTGATCCTATTTTATGAAATATCATATGGTGTATGCTGCCATCAGGATAGCCAACAGGGGTTTCGTAGGTAAGAGTGCCTTTTCGGTCAATTAATTCCAGATCCGTCGGATAATATCTGTCACTTTCCTTTTTAGGAATAAAATCGTAAGCCGCCCTTCCGACAATATCTTCTTTCTTCATTCCCAGAAATTCTTCAAAAGCTCGGTTACAGCCCATGTAAACTCCTTTTCTGTTTTTATAGTAAACCGGAGCCGAGATAGCATTAACAAGGTTTTGCAGAAAACGGGTATTCTCCTTCTGCAGAGTTTCCACACGTTTGCGGTCTGTAATATCCCTGACCATTACCATATATGCAGGCCTGCCTTCATAATCTATGAAAGAAGGGTTCAACTCAACCGGAATCAGTCTCCCATTTTTTGAGGTAATGTCGATTTCATACCTCTGTGGGATATCCGGGTCTTTTCTAATTCTCCTTCCATGCAACTCAAGCAATAAATCCCTGTGTTCCTCACTTACAAACTCGGGGAAGGGAATTCCAATAAACTCTTTTTTTGTGTATCCGGTTAATTCGACTATTCCGGTGTTTGCAAATTTTATAAGATGGTCCTGGATAATCAGAATGCCTTCATTTGCCTTTTCTACAAGGGTAGAATACTTTCTTTCAGAGGCCCTAAGGGCTTCTTCCGCATATTTGCGTTCGCTGATGTCTTCAACAATCCCGATACCGCCCAGTATGGACTTATCTTCAGAAAAAAGCGGACTATAATTAACCTCAAGGTTTCTGGTTTTATGGCCTGTGATGGAAGTGTACTTTCCTTCGTAATGACCTGATTTTCCGGATAGGGTTAATTCCAGAGCTTTTTTCATCTCTTCGTCTTTCAAAGACTTTCGAAAATTCAGGCCGATTATATCGTTTCGACTGCCCCCTATAATGGCTTCAAAATTTTCATTGCAGTAGGTGATGCTTCCCTTTCGGTCAAAGTGGAATATTCCCACAGGGGATTTTTCAAAGAGCATGTGATATTTTTTCTCTGATTCCCGTAAGGCCTGCTCGGCTTTTCTGCGCTCGGTTACATCTTCTCCTGAACTGAGCGTCCCGGTAATTCTGCCTGCCTCGTCTCTTAAAATAATATTATGCCATTTTACTATCCGCTCTTCTCCGGTCCTGGTTAATACAAGATTTTCAAAAAATCCAACTGTTTCGGGCTTCCCGTTCATCAATGTGTTTGTAAAAATATTTTTTATTTCTCGAAGAGCCTTTTTAGGGAGGAAGGTATCAAACCAGTTCTTTCCAATAATTTCCTCCTTCGGGTATCCTAAAAGCTCGGCCCCCTTCCTGTTTATAAGTATGACTTTTTGATCCGGGCCAATAGCCACAATTATTGTCCCTGCGATATCAAGGAAATTCTGTGCGCGGTCCCTTTCATATTTAAGCAATTGCTCTGCTTTTCTGCGCTCGGTTACATCCCTGCAAATCGAAAGCATGGCCGGCATACCCTCATACTCAATAATGGAATAACTGATTTCCCGCCTGGTACAGGCCCCGTCCCTGCGAAGGCATTCCATATCAAATATACCGCATTCGGCAAACTCACGCATATTTATGTGATTTAGTGAGGCTACTCCGAGATTGAGATATTGTATGTCCGTAAATGACATTTGGAGGAGTTCTTCCCGGCTGTAACCCCCGCATTTGCAGGCAGCCTGATTTGCCTCAAGAACCCTGCCCTCCATGCTATAGATGATGATCGCATCATTGGAATGATCAAATATTGTCCGGAATTTTATTTCGGAACGTTCAAGGGCTTCAACTGCCTTTTTCCTCTCCGTTATATCAATAATCACACTATTATAAGTTGCCACATGTTTTGCATCATGCCTGATAAAAGATATTTCTTCAACCCAGCGGAGCTCTCCGGTCCGGGTCAGGAGCCGGTATTCCTTCTGGAAACAGGAAATCCCTTCATCTTCACCGATAGCAAGCTTGGAATGAAAGGCTTCAAGGTCATCCGGATGGATGAGGTCCTCATAAACGAGTTTTCCGGATGTGAAGTCTTCTGCAGTGTACCCGAACTGGAGCACGTTTTCCGATACAAATTCCACAGGAAAACCTTTTTCTGCTTTCCTTCTGAAAAAAATGCCAGAACTCTTTCTGTAAACAGATTTTTTTTCTGGATATAATTTTGATTCCGGCTCTTTTTCATTTTTTTCAAATTCGACCGTATATCCGGAGCATTCGCCCGGTTCCCTGTTTATCAGATGTTTAAGGAAGACCCATGTTCCGTCTTTTTTAGTGACCACATCTCTGCAGTTCTCCAGCAGGCCGAAAGTTTCCGAAAGAGATAAGACTTCAAAAAGAAAGAGGCAGATCGAAACTATTTTTTTTCCGGAAAGCTTTTCATTCAGAATTTTATTGAAATTTTTTATATGATGGGGGAAAAAAGGGTTTTGTTTTAAGGGAATTACAGGGTCCAGGCCAACCCGAAGCCCGGAAAAACCTTTTGAAAGGGCCTCTTTGTATTTCCTTTCCAGAAATTCTGCCAGGGCTGAAGAAGAGACAGGAGGAGAAGGGAGCTCGTACTCTTCACACTCTTCACACTCTTCACACACCTTTAAAGTAGAGGCAAGCGGTATTTCTTCAAATCGGACATGTTCGAAACAGGTCTGCTGAGTGCAGGAATCGACAGCTTCCCTTGCGTTCCCGGGGGCTTTTATCTCTCCAATACCCCGGCTTTCAGCCGCAATCCACAGGCAAAATTCATTTTTTTCAAATCCTGCTCTAAAATATTCAGTGAACAGTTCAGCCTGTTCTTCTACATTATTATAGATAGCGATAAAGTTTCGGCCAGCCGGTATTCTAAAAAAAAAGCCGGTTTTTGTTCCAATTCTTTCTTTATAAATCCTAACCACTCCCGGGGACTGTAACTAAAGAGCCTGTTTTCGAATAGGATTCATGAAAACCCTGGGTATATAATTATATATCGATTTAGAGAATTTCATAAAAAAGTATATATGTGTAAAAGGTATATTTTTAAAGAAGTATTTAACAATATCTGGAATATGTGTTGAAGCTTAAAACTTAACCGTACTGTCCAGGATATCAACGAATGTTGAAAATTTGATCTTTTATTCCTTTTTTTCTTTCCGGGCCCTGAGTGAACTACCCGCTAAATCTTAGGATTTAATGGGCTTCCTGTTTTCTTCCCCGGAGTCCTCTAAAGTCCAAAGGTCCAAATTTTCGTTTTTAAAGTCACAACATATTATAAGTAAGTGGAGAAGATAACTATATCAAATTCTAACTGATATTAGCCGAAAAAAAATCATTCAACGGACCTAAAGATTATCCATGGTCGAAAAAGAGATAGATACTGTATGCAGCCAGTACGGGCTGAAACCTACGAGCTTATCGGAACTTGCGCTGGAGATAAATTATCCGGATTTTGTGAAATATGAGGAAGATGGTTTTGGGGAACTGGATAATGCCGTTTACCTGCCCTTTTCCGAAAGTTTCCATGTCACTGATTCGCTTCTCTCCTTCCTGGAAGAGAGTCTGGACCCTCATGGCTTTATCCAGCTTGGCCTTGACCCGGAAAAGGCAAGTGCTGCCTACCTTGTTGATTTCCTGAACAGTCCTCTGGGCCGGAAAATCCGCAAGGCCTGGGAAAAGAGGAGTTTTATCTGGAAACAGGCCTGGCCTGCCTCCGGAGATAGCGAAGGGGCCGATTTCGGGGGGGATGGGGGAAACTGCGCCGTGACCATCTTTGTCCCGACAGTTGATACCAATGCCATAACCCACAGCATGATCTACCTTCCTGACCGACAGACCCAGGAGGAGATACTGAAACTCAAGGCCCTGATAGATGAACTGGTCTATCAGCTCAATATTTTCGAGCACAGGCTTTCCGCCTACCCCAAAGATATCGCCCATATAAAAGAGAAAATCGAGCTTATCCGGGAAGCCATCCAGCTTGCCAACGATTCCGATTACCTGCTGGAGATTATCCGCAGGGGAGAGAGCAAAAAGCTGGAATTCAAGTCCACGCTGCGTCTGAACCTCATGACCGGAAAACCCGATAAAGAGATCGAACACGCCGTTCTAAAGACCATTGTTGCCTACCTGAATACCGACGGGGGCGTGCTCCTGGTGGGAGTTTCAAACGACGGAGAGGTCCTTGGAATCGAAACCGACGGCTTTCCCAACGAAGACAAATTCCTTCTTCACTTCAAGCAGCTCATCAAGCAGCGTATAGGCCTGGCCTACTCCCCCCTTATCGAATACAGCCTTGTGCCGGTAAACGGCAGGAAAGTCCTGGAAATCGACTGCCGGAAAAGCGATGAAGCGGTTTTCCTGAAATCTTCCAATAATGATGAAGAGTTTTTTATAAGGATCGGACCGTCGAGTGAAAGGCTGACGGGTAGCAAGCTTATCGAGTATGTGAACAGGTGGTATAACGGAATTTCGAGTTAATTTCCGGA
>JAQVBP010000022.1:22758-26693 GCA_028690255.1 Methanosarcinaceae archaeon | reverse complement strand
GTCATGTCCTGGTGGGACTACGGGCACTGGATTGAGGTAATCGCCAGAAGAATCCCGAACGCAAACCCTTTCCAGCAGGGAATAGGAGGGCGCAGAAACAGCCTTGAGGAAGAAAACCAGCCAGGAGCTGCCACTTTCTTTACGGCCCAGTCCGAAGATGAGGCGACAGCCGTCCTCGAAGCAGTCCATCCGGACCCCGATAAAGCAGGGGCTCGCTACGTAATTTCCAACGGGAGAATGGCAACGGAAATATACCTGGCAATGGCCGCCTGGACTTTGGATCAGGAAGGGTATTCACAGCAGGTCTGGACAGTTGACGGCTACCGGAATATGTGGCCCTATTCCATGCGCTACTACAATTCCATGGAGTCGAGATTGCATATCCTGGACGGAAACGGGCTGAAACAATATCGTATGATCCACGAATCCTGGGGGGCCGCCAGGGATGAATTATTTTACAAACAGGTTTATAATAATGAGCATGGAGGCAACATCCCGGTAGTGGAGACCGGATTTGTCAAGATCTTCGAGTATGTGAAGGGAGCAGGAATAAAAGGTATTGCGGCTCCGAATGAAAAGGTCACGATAAGTACGACCATTCTGACAAACCAGGCCAGGGCTTTCAAATATTCCCAGTCAACAACTGCGGATGCCTCAGGAAACTACGAATTCATCGTGCCCTATTCGACCGAAGGGCCGATAGAAGGGGAAACCCAATTTGATACGGCCCCCATGACCCCTTACGTTGTGAATTACGGAAACACGACAAAAGAAGTTAGAGTCAATGAAAAAGCCGTACTGAACGGAGAGAAAATAGAAATTTGAGCGCAGTTTAATGCGTTTATTTTCTTTTTTTCCCTTCATTTATCCTTTTTCTGACCTCGGTTTACTTCTTTCTTTTTTTTTCAATTTATGTTGCCCCTGTTCTTTTTTGCTCTGCCCTGCAGGTTTCAGGCCCGGTTTCGGGCCTTTTCTGCTCTGTTTTTGGATCCTTATTCGAGTCAGGGCATCTGCTGCATCCGCTACCTACAAATACCATTAAAAAAACCTAAATTTCAGTGAAAACAATGAAAAACCCGATAAAAGGCCGAGTCTGGATTTTTGGGGACGACATAGACACCGATGTGATCATCCCCGGCAAGTACCTGAGAACAAAGGACATGCAGGTCTTCGCGGCCCATGCCCTGGAAGGAATTGACCCCGGGTTCTCGAAAAAAGTAAGGGAAGGGGACATCATAGTAGCAGGCAACAATTTCGGTTGCGGCTCCTCAAGAGAACAGGCCCCGCTTGCCCTGAAATACGCCGGAGTAAGCTGCGTCGTCGCAAAGTCCTTTGCCAGGATCTTTTTCAGAAACGCAATCAACGTGGGCCTGCCCCTCATGGAAGCCAGTGTTGAATGTGCGGAAGGGGACGAAATCGAAATCGACCTTATTGAGGGAAAGGTCAGGACTGCCGCCGGGAAAACCTTTAAGGGAAACAAACTCCCGGACTTCCTGCTTGAGATCCTGCAGGACGGGGGCCTTGTGGCCCACAGGAAAAAGATACAGGGACAGCAGAAAGAGAATTTAAACAGCTAAAGTGGTTAAATAAGTTAAAGAAATTTTACAATTAAAGCCGTTTTTTCTTCGGCCCAGAGCTAAAAATCGAATATTATCTGGATAAATAACCCTAAAAATAAACGATCCTTATGATCTTTCCGGAAGAATACAAATGTGTGGGGGTCTCAAAGGCCCTCCCCGAAGGCAGAGTAGAACCCATTTATTTTTTAACAGAGTACCTACTTGTCGAAAAAGAAAGGCCCGATACAGGCATTACGGAATACTCCGTCTACCATGTGAAGAAAAGCGGGGATGGTCTGCTCCGTAAAGTCGAAGCTCTCGAACCGATTGCCTCGGGAGAAGAGGTAGTCAAATACGACAAAGAACTGAACATAAAAGATCGCTCCCTTCTTATCGAAACCGCCGTAAAACTCTGCACCGGCGGGGTGAACACCGTTATCTTCACAGGCGTAGACAAACACGTAACAATCATCCACGAGCCGGATCCTTCAGGTATTCTTGAAATCGAGATTCTGGACATTGCGCCCCCGGACCCCTCCTGGCTTACCCAGGTAGTGCGCAGGCTTGAAGCCAGCGGGATTTTCGGGGATTTGCAGGTAAAGTTTATGGAAAATACTGTAAGCCTCAGGCAGTTTGAGGGGGAAAACACGGTCTTTCCCTGTAGCTCCTCGGGGCTCAAAGGCAAATGTCTGGACTCGGACGTGCTGACTGAAAACGGGCATCTCCTTGTAGGCTGTGAGATCTCGAAGTCCCTCTTTGAGATGCGCTTTCCGGAGCTCGAATACTCTTTTATGAACATCTGTCCTTTCAAGTCCGATATAGTCGTGCCGAACGGTCCTTTTATTACCCGCTGCTGCAGGTCGGAAAAGTCAGGGTTTGTGAAGATTAACGGTTTTGAGGGAGTGGTCGTGCACTGGGGGGCTTCCGAGTACCAGGTCTCGGAAGCTGTCCGGAAACTTGCGTTAAAGCTCAGGGAAGCGCAGCCTGAGTTATTAGAACAGGTGTAATTTCCTATGCCTTTTCTGACAGACTTCCTGCTGGCCCTCGGCCTGGCCATGGACGCTTTTGCAGTCTCCATCTCAGGCGGGTCCACGGTAAAGCCGTTCCGTTTAAGCGATGCTTTAAAGATGGCGGCCTTTTTCGGAGGCTTCCAGGCCCTTATGCCACTTATAGGCTGGCTTGCGGGAAACACGGTAAGCGGCTTTGTATCCGAATGTGCTCCCTGGATTGCCTTCGGACTGCTGGTCTTTATCGGTGGCAAGATGATCTACGAGGCCTTTTACGGGGACGAGGAGGGCATAACTTCCCTCAGTTATCCCGTGCTTTTCCTGCTGGCCGTTGCAACAAGCATAGACGCCCTGGCAGTCGGGGTCAGCTTTGCCTTTTTAAATACCCCTGTCCTTGTGCCGGTGATTATCATAGGCTGCGTGACCTTTATCCTGGCTTTTTGCGGGGGGGTTTTAGGTTGCAGGCTGGGCCACTTCTTCGAACATGAGGTGGAAATCCTCGGAGGGCTCATACTGATCGGGCTCGGGGTAAAGATCCTGGCCGAACACCTGCTCTGGGTCTGAGCTTCGGCCAGAGATTCCAAACCTGATTTTTCTGGACCGATGTTCCAGGCCCCAAAAAAGATACATCGGTTTCATATACTCTTTCGTATTCTTCCCAAAGAATGGGTTCAAATGAAGCTTGCTGTAATCGAAGGTGCCTGAATAGGAAGGGAAGTTATCCCTGCGGGTGTGGAGGTCCTTAATCTTTTTTCTGGGCTCGGTATTGAAAAGGTGCCTCCGGAACTCGGCTACTCTCGCCGGGAGCGGGCCGGAGCCGCCATGACCGTGGTGGGCTCCGTCTTCACCATTCGAAATCAATGAACAATTTCCGAAAATTGGGGTTAAGTCACAAAATCAGAGTCCTGGCCGAAGTGGAGAACCGGGTATCTAAAAACCGGCTTTCGGTGTTGAAGGGCTGGCAAGCTCGACAAACAAATTAATTATATTTTGCCTGTTTTAGCGAAAAGCCTTTTGAATCGCCTGGCCCTGATTTGTGAACTGGATTGATTGTTTTGCCGGATCATGGTTGATTTTTGTGGTTCAGAAAACCCGGGTTCTCAACGGCCGACGCAGGAGGCCGGGCTTTTCAAGAATGATGTGAAATAAATGCATATTTTCTTTTCTTTGTTTTATTGTGGCAAAAACAGCATCATTAAATGCGGTCTGGGTAGGAAATATACCTTCGGAAAGCCAGGGTGCCAAAAATGTTTGAAATTAGACGGTCGATATGATATAAGTTATGCAATTAATTTCACAAAGTTATGCAATTAATTTCACAAAGTTATGCAATTAATTTCACAAAGTTATGCAATTAATTTCACAAAGT
>JAQVBP010000022.1:8053-22658 GCA_028690255.1 Methanosarcinaceae archaeon | reverse complement strand
AAGTTATGCAATTAATTTCACAAAGTTATGCAATTAATTTCACAAAGTTATGCAATTAATTTCACAAAGTTATGCAATTAATTTCACAAAGTGATTATAAGATATCAAAAAACAAACTTCCTAGTATATGCGTTAACAACATATAGAAAACTGCTTATTTAGTAACACGTTTTTTTAGAAACGTATATATAGTAAAATTGTTTTTACTTTTAGTGTCTTAAAAATTTAGTTAAACGTAATACATTTGTATCGTTTTTATGTGTGAATGTAGTATCCAAAAGTTATCTCAATTATTGAAATACTTATTTGGAAAACGTTCTTAAAATAATGCAGGAATCTAATAAAAATAGTGGAGGAGTTGCGATTAAGAAAAACCAGCAATATTTGCTTGCAGGGTCAATAATCATAATTATAGCAATTGTTTTTACTTTTATGTCAATTAGTAAGCCGGTTAACCCGATTTCTCAGGCTTCTGATGAATTGGTAGCAGCTGTAGGGACCCATGGTGGAGAGCCAGAGTCGGGCTTTAACCCTATTACCGGGTGGGGTTATAACCATGAACCCCTTGTTCAAAGCACTCTTTTTAAAAAAGATAGTAATGCAGCTTTGATCAACGATTTAGCTACAAATTATACTGTTAGCAGTGATGGATTAAAGTGGACTGTAAAAATAAGAAACGACGTCAAATTTCATGATGGAGTGCCTTTAACAGCTAAGGATGTAGCCTTCACATTTAACACAGCAACAAAGGCCAGTGGTGAATTAGATTTATCCATGCTGGAAAAAGCTAAAGCAATCAATGACGATACGGTTGAATTTAAATTAAATGATCCGCAGGCCACATTCATCAATAAACTTGCAGTAATTGGTATTGTTCCCGAACATGCTTACAGTGAAACTTATGGTCAGAATCCTATAGGGTCGGGCCCATATAAATTCATACAGTGGGATAAAGGTCAGCAAATAATATTAGAAGCAAATCCGGATTATTACGGTCAAAAACCATATTTTAAAAAATTAACTATACTCTTTATGGAATCAGACGCTGCTTTTGCAGCGGCAAGGTCCGGACAAATTGATCTGGCTGAAATTCCTTCATCATACGCTAATCAAGCAGTAGCCGGAATGAAAATGGTATCTCTTGATTCTATTGATGCTCGAGGAATAAGCTTCCCGCTACAAGCCGATACAGGTCGGAAAACAGAGAACGGCTATACAATTGGAAACAATGTAACTTCCGATATTGCTATAAGAAAAGCCTTAAGCATTGGAATAGACAGGCAGACGTTAATCGATGGAGCATTATACGGGCAGGGTGAAGAGGAATTTACGGGCGTTGATAAATCATCCTGGGGAAATAAGGAAGCTATTTTTGAAGATGGAAAAGTAGAGGAAGCAAAGAAAATATTAACTGATGCCGGCTGGAAAGATACTGACGGGGACGGTATCGTTGAGAAAAACGGATTAAAAGCCGAATTTACTTTGTTATATGTCGCGAATGCACCGGAAAGGCAGGCATTAGCTGTTTCAGTATCCGAAGAAGCCAAAAAATTGGGTATAAACATTAAAGTCGAGGGTAATAGCTGGGATAAAATTGACACCCTGGCTCATTCAACTCCAATAGTTTTTGGTTATGGCTCATTAGATCCGACTGATATATACTTAAGATACTACAGTAAAAGCTACGACCCTTCAAACTACAACAACATAATAATGTACAACAACTCTGCCGTGGACAATTATTTAAGAACGGCCCTGACCAGTTTTGATCAAAATACTGCTAATAAAAACTGGCAACTGGCTGCCTGGGATGGAAATACGGGATACTCGGAAAAAGGAGACGCTACATGGTTGTGGATGGCAACAATTAATTATCTATTCATTATGGATGAGGATATAGATATCGGAACTCCCAAAATACAGCCTCACGGTGCAGATATCTTTGGTAACATTCTGGAATGGAAACGCACGGGAAATCAAGCCGAGAGCTAAATTTCAACAAAGCGGCCTGTGTATAAAAAAGATTGAATGAAACTGAGGATGTAGAAATCCTCAGTGAAACCTCTTTTTAGAGAATGTATCTGAACTGTATCTGAACTTTATCTGGGAGGATAAGTAAAGTGAAATACAAAAAATTAGGGATTTTTATCGGAAAAAAAACTCTCAAATTAATCAGCCTTTTAATTGTCGTTTGTCTGGCCAGTTTTTGGATTGTTGAACAGTCTCCGATAGACCCTGTCAGAGCTTATATTGGGGAAATGAGCATACAACCGGAACAAAAGGCAAAATTAGATGAATATTGGGGAGTGAACACCCCCCCACAGGAAAAATTCCTCAACTGGGCTGAAAATATTCTTAAAGGGGATTTTGGGGTTTCGTTGATTTATAGAATCTCTGTTTTTGATGTGATAAAAGAAAGGTCTATAGCATCTTTAATTTTAATGGCATCCTCCTGGTTAATTTCAGGAATCCTGGGTTTTGTTTTAGGAATAATAGCTGGTATGAAAAAAGGAACCTGGATTGATAAAATAATAAAAACTTACTGTTATATTTTAACCGCCACTCCAACATTCTGGCTGGCATTAATTCTTTTAATGGTATTTTCAGTGAATTTAGGATTGTTCCCTATAGGCCTGGGTGTACCTATAGGCGTTACTGCTGAAAACGTGACTTTTTTTGATAAGCTACAGCATTTAATTCTCCCGACAATAACTTTAAGTTTATTGGGAGTTGCCCAAATTGCAATGTTTACTCGAGAAAAATTAATCGAAGTCCTATCCAGTGATTACGTTTTATTTGCAAAGGCAAGAGGTGAAAAAGGATTCGATCTGGTATTAAGGCATGGCGTTAGAAATGTTGCCCTTCCGGCTATTACACTACAGTTTTTAGGATTCAGTGAATTGTTTGGAGGGGCTGTTCTGGTTGAACAGGTCTTTTCATATCCCGGAATAGGGCAGGCAGCAGTAGCAGCAGGCTTAAGATCTGATGTACCGCTGCTTTTAGGAATAGTAATCTTCAGTGCTTTGTTTGTCTTTTTCGGAAATTTGATTGCTGATATTATATATGAATTCATTGATCCCAGAATAAAACAACAGGAGGCAACAATATGAGTACTGCTGTTGTAACAATTAACAAAGGATTATTCGGAGAACTGAATTTAAGGCAAAAAACTCTTTTAATAATAGGCTTCACGTCCCTCTTATTATTCACAATTGTGCTTTCCAGCGTGTTTTTAAACGGCGAGTCATTACCTACTAATTTTGGTTCCAGAAACCTTGCTCCTTCCCTGAACCATCCATTTGGGACAGACTGGATGGGAAGAGATATGTTTATAAGAACTCTGGAGGGGCTAGGATTAAGTATAGTAATCGGAGCTTTTGCTTCCACAATCAGTGCTGTACTGACCGTAATTTTAGGCCTGCTTTCAAGTGCAGGGAAAACAGCGGATTCCTTTGTATCCTGGTTGGTGGATTTGTTTCTTTCAATCCCCCATCTTCTTTTAATAATCCTTATTTCCATAGGATTTGGTGGGGGTGCTACAGGGGTTGTTATTGGAGTTGCATTAACACATTGGCCAGGTTTAACAAGGGTTGTAAGAGCAGAAATTAAACAGTTAAAAACCCAGGAATATATTCATATATCCAGAAATCTTGGGAAGTCAATATGGTGGATAGCTACAAAACATATTCTACCTCATTTAATTCCTCAGATTTTATTAGGTACGATTTTAATGTTTCCACATGCTATTTTGCATGAAGCTTCAGTCACATTCCTGGGTTTTGGACTTTCCCCCCACGAACCGGCAATTGGTATCATTTTATCAGAGTCTATGAGGTACCTGTCGGCAGGATACTGGTGGCTTGCCTTCTTCCCGGGATTATCACTATTAATTGTAGTCCTGGCATTTGATATGATAGGAGAAAATATAGGAAAGTTGATGGATCCAAAAAATGCCCACGAGTAAATTCAGGTGTAAATTTCATTATTATCGGTTTAGATATTTTTTGCTTGAAAGATATAATTTTGCAGCAAAAATCGTTTTGAATTTCATTTTCATCACTTAAAATCAACACCTTGTTTTAGCTCATTGCCTGTAAATAATTTAGTTCATTTTAGTGAAAATCGGCATAATTAGTCATAATGATAAAGAGTCTAATATTATGTTTAAGGTGTTATATATGAAAAATAAAGCTGAAATAAATACTGAAATAAAGAAGGGGGATAAAGCTCTATTAAAAATAGATGACATTTCACTTTCTTTCGTTCAATATACTTCCGGCCTCAGACAAACCGAGTTAAAAGTAATCTCCAAATTAAGCATGGAAGCTTACAGCGGTGAGATCTTAGCTGTTGTAGGCTCAAGTGGGTCTGGCAAAAGTCTTCTGGCACATGCAATTTTAGGAATCTTGCCTTCAAACGCAAAACTTGAGGGTAAAATGGAATATAATGGTCAGAAACTTACTCAGGAGAAAAAAGAAGAAATCCGGGGTAAAGAAATAGCTTTGATTCCTCAATCCACAACCTATCTTGACCCCTTAATGAGGATCTCTAATCAGGTAATAGGATCTGTTGAAGAAAAAAATGAAGGGCTGATGAAGAAGACCCAGAGAGAAATATTCCAGAAATACAATTTAAAACCGGCTGTTGACAGAATGTTCCCCCACGAGCTATCGGGAGGTATGACCAGAAGAGTTCTGGTTTCTACTGCTTTGATGGGCTCTGCAAAGCTTATAATTGCAGATGAACCAACACCAGGGTTGGATGAAAATACTTTGAATGAAACCTTGAGTTATTTTAAAGACATGGTGAATAAAGGGTGTGCAGTGATACTTATAACTCACGATATAAAAGCTGCATTAAAAATATCCGATAAAATTGCAATATTCTATGCAGGTACGATTTTAGAAGTCGCCAATGTTGAAGATTTTAAAAACAACGGTGAAAATTTAAGACACCCCTACACCCGGGCTCTCTGGAATGCTCTTCCCCAAAACAAATTTCAGGCAATTAAAGGCCACCAGCCAATGCAGGATGAAATCATTGATGGATGTATTTTTTATGAAAGGTGCTCTAAAAAGAAAGATCTTTGCTCTAAAGGTATTCCTCAACTGAAAAAGGTTAACGGAGGAATGGTGAGGTGCAATAATGTATCTTAAAGGTGAGGATATAAGTTTCGGATATGAAAAAAAGAACCGGATTTTAAATCATGTAAATTTATCTTTAGGTAGTGGGGAGTTATTGGGTCTGATCGGGGATAGCGGAAGCGGTAAATCAACTCTGGGGGGTATATTATCTGGATACATAAATAATTATCAGGGCAGTGTAAGTATGGATGGGAAAAAAATTCCATCAAAAGGATACAACCCGGTACAGCTCGTTTTTCAACACCCGGAAAAAGCTGTAAACCCCAGGTGGAAAATGAAAGATATATTAAATGAGGGGCATGCTGTTTCCCAGGATATTTTAGATTCATTCGGAATAAAAAAGAGCTGGCTTAACCGGTGGCCAAATGAGCTTTCCGGAGGAGAACTTCAAAGATTTGCTCTTGCAAGAGCTTTAAGTCCTAAAACTAAATTTTTGATAGCTGATGAAATAACTACAATGGTAGATGCAATAACTCAAGCTCAAATCTGGGATATAGTTTTAGACATAGTCGAAGAGCTGAATATCGGAGTTCTGGTTGTAAGTCATGAAAAAAAATTAATTGACAAATTATGTCACGATGTCGTCTTCTTAGATGATATTAATAATGTTTGACGTCAACTGCTCTTCCCTAAAACCTTCGCTTGTAGCTCAATTTTTTGAGGAAAGGGGGCCCTGCTGGACGATTTAATAATATCTCAGGGACTAATCTCATCCGAGTCTTTGAGATTGACTGAGGAATGCGGGATGCATTGGCTCAGGAAAAAAACTGGATAATTCAACATTGTTCTAAAATGTTTAACTTTTTTAATTTTTAATACGTAATTTTGGGCTCCCTAAGGTGGGGGCAGTCTTTTTTGTGCAACAGTTTTCTTTAATTTCCACGCCTCACAAACTCAATTATTTAATTATTACAGAAAAGACTGATCTGGAGGCAGGGCATAGAATTAATAAGAAGTCAATCCGGGGGTTTGGAATGTATTCGTTGGATGAAGGTGAACTCGATGAAAGCCGGATAATCGAGGCCGGAATCATGGCCGGCAATATGCGGGACACAAAAGGGGTGGTCGAAGCTTTCGAGAAGCTGAAAGCTTTTACGGTCAAGCTGATCTACCTGAACACAACAGGAGAACATGAACTCGATGCAAAGGCTGTAATCATCGCTATGGGGGATATCGGGGAACTTGTTGCTGAAAATAGAATGGAACTCGCGTCCATAGCCGCTGCCCGTGAACTCGGGGAAGTCGCGAAAGCAGCCGCAGAACACAGAAGAGATGCTCTTGCGGTAAAAGCGACTTCCATCCTCGGAAACCTGGCCAGGGTGCTTGTGGAAAAGAATATGGGCACAGCTACAAAAACCGTGGCAGAAACCCTTGGGAACTTCGGGAAGGTTTCTGTCGGGCAGAAATCGGAAAATCAGATCAGCATGGCAGAAATTTTTCTGATGCAGATTGCGGAAGGGGGGCTCAGGGAAGGCCTGGAAGAGGCAAGCCTTACGGCAATCAATTCCCTTGGGGATATCGGGGTCGCCTCAGTCGAAGAGGGACTTGAGGAAAGTGTAATAGGAGCCGAACTCCTGCTTGAGGAAGTCGGGACCCTGGCGGTCCGGGTAAAACGGGAACCTGAGGCAAAGGCCGTTGTCCATGCCTTTGGAATAATCGGGAAGGTCTTTCCACAGCGCGGCTCGAAAACTACGGTGGTCCAGGCGGCCTGGTCCCTTGAAATAATCCGGGTTCTTGCCGAGGAAGGGGGCCTGAAATCCGTGGCCAGGGCCGCAAAAGTGGCGCTGGAGTCACTCAAAACGGCCGGGGTCCGGGACGAGGAACAAAACCTTGAAAAAATCCAGGAAATAAAAAAATTCCATCGGAAACTCCTGGAAAGGAAATGACTCCAGTGTCGCGTCAACGGTAAAATGTCGTATAAAACCAATTACGATTATTAAGAATCGTTCAATCTTCGAGGATTGGCACTACACTAGCATAAAAATGAATCTAAACAATAGTGATAATTCTAAAAACTCAAAACTGCATCGAAAATAGTATTGTGATTTGGTGCTCCGGCCGGGATTCGAACCCGAGTCTTCGGCTCGAAAGGCCGGAATGATTGGCCGGACTACACTACCGGAGCACTTTGTTCTTTAGCTCTTGAAGCGAATCCTTGAATATATTTAGTATTATATAAACCTGCCCCTTCATGCCCGAACCCGGGTGCTGCGATTCCAAATTATGTTTACAAATTTGGTTGAAAATCGGCCCGCAGGTCAACGTAAAGAATCACAGATAGACACCGAAGAAACACGGGTAAAGACGGGTAAATATGAGTATAGATGAGTAAAGATGAGTATAGATGAGTAAAGATGAGTAAAGATGAGTAAAGATGAGTAATGACGGATTATAAACCATCCGTATCCGGTAATGTCAACTGAATAAGTTGAAAAAATGTATTTTGTACCCGTCACCAGCCATGTATTTCGCCCTCCGGCTCATTTTCATCCTGGTAAAAGCGGAACTCCTTCTTATCGGAATCTTCCACAAACACGAATTTTTCCTCAACCCCCAACTTTGCAAAAGCAAGGGAATCGTCCCCGTCTCTTACGGCTGGCAGGAGATCCACATCAATGTGATCCTGTACCTGGCTTTCGGGCAGAAAGGCCGTTATTATGAACCAGTCAATGTTCCCTACATAATCCTTGCTAACGTAGCGGCTCTGGTCAGGGGGAATTTTTGTCGCTTTCTGGTGCATCTCTGTCCCGTCGGCCCGGTAAGCCACGAAACGGATTGTGTGAAGGGTTTTGTTCTTAATTATCGCCATTATACCACGCCCACGATTTAGAAAACTTTTTTTTATTTATAATGTGTCTTAAGTTCCGGTGAACTGTAATGACATTTTTATTTATATCCGTAAATACTTATGGAAGCAAGATTTCTGAAAATTTATTCTAACAAATATGTAGGGAAAATATCCGGAAAAAATATTAGGGGAAATATTTGGGAAATGATCCGGAAATATATCAGGATAAATCAAGCTTCCGGAACCTAATTTCAAAAAAAGAGCAGGGCCAAAGCCCCGAAAAAATAAGAAAAACCCGGGCTGGTTAAAGTTGCGGCCGGGAAAAGAGCTTCAGACCAGGAAGTTTATGGGATGCCCGCTTGCAGGCTCGACCCCCAGGTCAGCGACAGCTTCCGCGATCATGATGTCACTCATGGCGGCCATGGGGAAGATATAGGGCGCGTTTTCTATGGGACCGTAGAGGATAAAGTCTCCGGCCGCTGCCTGCTGCAGGCAGATGGAACCTATGTCGCAAATTTTGTAGAGAAGGGGGTCCGTTTCTTTTTTCTGCTGAAGCCAGCTCCAGGCCGAAGGGGCGTTGTGGATGCCGGAGCCCGTGGGGTGACCCCATTTCGCTTTTGCCGTGAGGGTCATCCTGAGGGCAACGCCTGCTCCGTCTCCCATGGGGGTGATGCTCGGGTCGATCAGTTTATTGACGATCCCACATTCATCTGCAATCGACAGGAGGCCCCGGTCAAGCAGATTCCCGCCTTCTTCAAGCATGGACATCCTGCCCTGCAGGGAAGAGTCCATGGCATTGAAGCCGAGGATGATGGAACTGTCAATGTCGGATTCGGCCAGGGCCGCAATCTCACTTTCACTAATGCTCATGTTGATTGAATTGTAGACCGCCCTGTCCGCAAGTCCGATTTCACTCACGTAGCGGGCTGCATGTGAGCGGACCGGGCCTTCGGAAGAATCAATCAGAAAAGGAGCGTCTGAGGTTTCGGCAACAAAATCGATGTAACGGCAGATGCTTTCGGGAGTGGTTCCGTAGATATGGACCATATGAGGATTCTTTGTCTCATCCGATGCGCTTTCCTGGAGGTTGAGGACCCTTTCGGCCTTCTGCCTGTCAAAAAGGCCTTTTGCCGCATCCTCTACAAGCTCGTGTTTGTTATAGAAAATGGTTCCCGCAAGCACGGTAGGAAGCTCTCCCGGCTGACCGCCGACTTTTACCCCCGCAATGTTTACGATTTCCTGTTCATTCTGGAACCTGAACATTTATATACCTCTATTAATTTTTAATTATAACCTGTGAATTATATATCACTGCTTATAAATTGTTGAGTACTCACAATTGGTATTTATATAATAATTTTAAAATCCATCCATCCGAATCCCACCAGGGGGTCTGAAAAGTACAGGCCCGGTTCAGAACTCCCCTGCGGGATATATAAGGCCTGAGGCTGCATCCATCACGAACTCTTCGGAAATCAGTATATCTCCCTTTACGGCTCCCTCGACTGAGAACAGGTTCTGCCGCTTTCTTGGGGCACAGACCACCACCGGTTCCTCAGGATACGGGTCTCCGACTTCCCGGTACTCCTCCACTATTTTTTGGATTTCCTCCGGATCGACAAGCCCTATCCGGTCAAGCATGGTGACCTGGCGCTGGAATCGCTCCACGTTTTTTCCAGAAATATTTTCTATAAAGGGAATTGCACCTTCGGAAGCTATGATCCGGCCCTGTTCATCGATTCCGTTTGCGTGGATTGCAAGGAGGGAGTGCCCTGCCAGATGGCCTCGCGACTCGTTTCCGCAGACCAGGACATACCTGATATTCGAGTTTGAAATAATGTTTACGATTAACTTTTCCACCCCGAGGTTTTCGGTCTTTGAACTACCCCAGATAGCAGCTGAGGGACAGGCCTCAAAGTTGCTCGCAAGGGTTACAACCGCGATTCTGGAGGCCGGGTTTCCTACGGTATAATCGCCTTTTACAACAGGCCAGTGTTCCGAAACCGTAATCAATCCATCATCCCCCATCTATCACCCCTCCTCAATCCATCGCTTTTCCTCAATCCATCGCTTTTCCTCAATTCATCACCTTTCCTCAATCCCTCGCCACTCATCTGTCCCCCCTCCTCAATCCATCGCTTTTCCTCAATTCATCACCTTTCCTCAATCCCTCGCTACTCATCTATTGCACATCCTCAATCCCTCGCCACTCATCTATTGCACATCCTCAATCCCTCGCCTCTTTCGTTCCTTTTTCATGTGAGAAAGCGCACTTGCAAGCATAATGGCTTTTGTGAAATGCCCGCCCACCCTTGAGGTATCCACAAAAACGTAATCTTCCATAAGGACCGGGGCCCCTAGTCCGTCCCCTCCTCCGAGGAAAGCAATGGTCCGGAAGATAAGGTTTCCTGAAATCCCGTCCGGAGCCATGATGAAATTAGCTTCCTTTATGGCATCTTCTATAAGGATAGCATGATGCTTTGCCCGGATGCCCTGTTCCGAGAGCCTCCTGCTAATAAACTCCCCGTCTGCGAGGGTTCGGTCAACCCTTTCGTCCCGGCCCACATCTTCGAGCCTGCCCCCGGAAAGCACCCCTACCTCGGGTTCGACCCCGAACCTCCGGATATGCTCGGCCCCGAGGGTCACAAGTTTGAGCTTGTCCCCGAGAGAGTTACCTTCATCGATTCCGACGGGGGCAAGAAAAAAGGGAGTACCGCCCGCAGTAAGTAGCAGGGTAAGCCGGTAGATCTTTTCCAGGCCAAGGGCCTCTTTCAGATTGGAAAGGGTCCCCGATGCTTTTGCAGTGCCCCGGATTGCCGCATCGACCTCGCCTGACACAAGGAGCTCTATAAGGGTCTTTTCGGGCTCCCTGCTGTCCACCACCTCAAGTTCGGTTCCGATTTTCTTGATTTCCTCAAGGTCTCCTACAAGGACAACCCTTGCAAAGCCCTGGTCCTGAGCTTTTTTTGCGCTTTCAAGTAACTTGGGGGTAGGAGAGCGAATTCCCATCGCCACCTTTGCCCGGTTTGCAAGGGCCCGTTTTTCGATTGCTTTGAGCAGGCCGTCCATGCCGTTGTTATCCATAAATACCTCAGCAGGAAATCCCCGGGGCTTTAGACCCGGGGTAGTTGACACCAATCATACTTTTTAGAATGATTTCCGATCATACTTTTTAGAATGATTTCCGATAGTTCTAAGGAGAAGAAACACAAACATTAATTAATTTTCCCTTTTTTATGGGTATGGTTGTAAATGACGGAATCTATCGAATGGGCTGAAAAATACCGCCCCCGGACCCTCGAAAACATTGTAGGGAACAAAAAGGCAGTGCAGGATATCAGAATGTGGGCCGAGGCCTGGCGTTCGGGAGAGCTCCCTGATAAAAGAGCTGTAATCCTCCACGGGCCCGCAGGTGTTGGCAAGACTTCTTCTGCTCATGCCCTTGCCAGGGACCTGGACTGGGAGGTAATCGAACTTAACGCAAGTGACCAGCGGACAGCAAAGGTTATTGAAAAGATTGCAGGGTCCGCTGCTTCCATGAACAGTCTTTACGGAAACAGACGGCTTATTATTCTTGATGAGGCTGACAATATCCACGGCAATTCGGACCGGGGAGGGATGCGGGCCCTCTCCGGGATTATTAAAAACACGGGCCAGCCGATGGTGCTGATTGCAAACGATGTATACGGGCTTACCCCCACGATCCGGAACCTCTGCCTGGAGATAAAATTTACCGCTGTCCAGAGCCGCTCCATTACCCCCGCACTCAGGCAGATCTGCGAGGCGGAGGATCTCTACTGCAGCCCGGAAGCAGTTCAGAAAATCGCGGAAAATGCGGGAGGGGATATAAGAAGCGCCGTAAACGACCTCCAGGCTGCGGCAAGCGGGAAAACGGCCCTTGAGGCGGAAGATGTCCGGACCGCGGAGAGGGACGTGAAGGACAACATCTTCAAAGCCATGCAGAAGATTTTCAAGAGCACGGACCCGAAAATTGCTCTTGAAGCGGCCTACGGCCTTGACGAAAACCCCGAGGACCTCGTGCAATGGATCGATGAAAACCTCCCCCAGCAATATGCCGGAGAGGACCTGACAGACATCAGGACAGGGTATGGATACCTTGCAAAAGCGGACCTTTTTCTGGGCCGGGTCAGAAAACGCCAGAACTACGGGATGTGGAAGTATGCAAACATGCTGATGGTCTGCGGGACTGTGGCCGCAAAGTCCGGGCCTTACCATGGCTTTATAAAATTCCAGCAGCCTTCTATATGGAGAAAAATGGGTCAGACCCGGTCACAGCGGAACATGCGGGACAATGTCGCAACAAAGATCGGAGAGCACTGCTTTGAGTCAATGCATGACGCTAGAACCGGGCTTATGAGAACCTATTCCCGGATGGCAAGAGACGATATTTACGCTGTAGACATAACGGCAGGTCTTGGGCTTGAACTGGAAGAGCTCATGTACCTTACCGGAAGCAAGAAATTAAACAAGAAGGTCCAGAATATCTATGATTCGGCCCAGGAACTCCTGAGTGAAAAAGGAGAAAAAGAAGAAAGCAAATTCTTCAAATCCCCGAAAAAGGACTTAAAAAACCAGAAAACCCCGGAAAGCCAGAAAACTCTGGAAAGCCTGCTGGAAAAAACTCCTGCCATGGGCCAGAGCAAAGCTCTACCTGTTCTTAATCCGCCTGTTCTTAATCCGCCGGCTCTTAGCCCGCAGGTTCATAGTCCGGGATTTGAAAGCATACCTGCAGATCAGGCCTGTGAACTGAAGAAAAATGAGGGCTTAGAAAATAAGAGCTCAGGAGCCGGGCAAAATAACATGGGAAATAAAAATGACAGGTATGAGGATTCAGTGGGTGTTTCCGATAAAAAGAAGAAAAACGGGGAACCTTATAAGAAAAGCCAGAAAACTCTTTTTGATTTCTAAGCTTTTCTTCCCCTCCTTAAAATAAGGTGGGAAATCCGGGTGCAGCCTGCTTTTGACAGGTATATTCCCCACCCAAACCATTTCTAATGATGCTGTTTTTGCCATATAAAACAGCGGTACGAAAGTATGCATTCGTTTCACAGCATTCTTGAAAAGCCCGGCCTCCTGCGTTGGCCGTTGAGAGCCCGGGGTTTCTGACCCCCAAACACTCAGCCCCATCTGGATAAATCAAAAAATCGTGTTCAAAAATCCGGGCCAGGCGGCTCAAAGGGCTTTTCGCTAAACCAGACAAAATATAATCAATCTGTTTGTCGAGCTTGCCGGACTTTCAACGTCGTATGGCGGTTTTTATATGTCCGCTTCTTCACATCGACCAGGGCCCTTTTTTATGAATCAAATCCTATTCCCGGAAATCATTCATTGATTTCGAAAGGGAGAGACAGGGGCCTCACCGGTCGCGCAAGCGAGCGGCTTTTTCGTGATGACACAAAGAAAAAACTTGACTTCACAGAAATCCGGCCTTGAAAAAAGTGTAGGAATAAGTGTGAGTGGGTTGGGGAGTATTTTGGGGAATAGTTGGGGGATATGAGTTTTGGGGGTTATTCTGTAAAAAAAGACCCACTCACGGCCCAGCTGTACCATTACATGATATATATAATTAGTCAGAATGGAAATATTTCTTATGCGAGTAATGCAGTTTACAGTCAACTACCTGCTAATTCTAAAGATTTAACGGGCTTCCGGCTTTATTCTCTGAAGTGAACCCCCTACCTGCCAGTCTTCGGCTGTCGTGTTAAACCATAGGTTTAACAGAAGTTTCTAATCTTCAATTAGAAACATCGAGGAGGGGGCCTTCTGCTTCCGGAGGTAAATCCCACAAAGTTTCAATTTGTGGGGTCGCAAAAATGAATTGTAAGAAAGAAACTTATTAATATATTCTAACGTATTAATATATTCTAACTTATTAATATATTCTAACTTATTAATATATTATATATGTGGTTAAATCTTATTATTCCCGTATTATAGGGCTTGATGCATTCATCTCCCGGTATAAAAACTCGGGGGTTTTCGGCTGTATTTTTATAAAATGACAGGGTTTTCCTTTTTGATGAAAATCCTGATCGCAGAATTCGCTGTCGGGACGGACGCCGACAGGTCTCTGATCCCTGAGGGGGCCGCAATGCTCGACACCCTTGCACAGAGTTTCGTAAGGCTTGGGCACGAGGTGTACTACCCGACGGCCGGAACCAGAATAGACAGCGGAACTCCCCTTGAGTCCACTGCGGAGAGTTTCCTGGCCGTAATCGAGAAGCAGGCAAAGGAATGCGACGCCGGGCTTTTGATTGCCCCCGACGGAATGCTTCCGGAACTGAACAGGCTTCTGGAGGAAAACACGGAAAACCTGGGCTGTTCTCCGGAATCGGCGGCCTGCTGCGCGGATAAACTGAAGTGCACGAAAATACTCGAAAAAGCCGGGATAGCAGCCCCGAAAATCGTTGAAAGGCCGGAGACGGGAAAACGCTACATCCTCAAGCCCCGTTCCGGTTGCGGGGCCGAAGACACCTGCCTTGTGGATAAATTCGAAGAAAAGGAAGGGCTTATAGCCTGTGAGTATATCGAGGGCATGCACCTGAGCGTGAGCCTGATAGCCGGGAAAAAAACTCTGCCTCTTACCGTAAACAGGCAGTTTATCGAATTCATTCCGCAGGACAGAAAATCTGGAGAATGTGATACAAGAAAA
>JAQVBP010000022.1:6556-7953 GCA_028690255.1 Methanosarcinaceae archaeon | reverse complement strand
AATCTGGTGAATGTGGGGCAAGAAATGAATCTGGTGGATGTGAAGCAAAAATAGAATATGAAAAATGTGGGATAAGTGGAAAGAGCTCCGCAAAAAGCATTTCCACTATAAAATATAACGGAAGCCTCACTCCTTTTGAAACCCCCAGGCGGGAGGAACTTATTGAAACCGCCCTTGCCGCGGCAAAGGTCCTGAAGTGTTCGGGCTACATAGGGGTTGACATCGTACTTGCGGACCGGCCCTATGTGGTGGACGTAAACCCGCGGCCTACGGCCTCCCTTTTTGGGATAAGCCGGATAATGAAAGAGGAAATCGGAGAGCTCCTGCTTCAAAACCGCTTCGGGACGCTTCCGGATTCCGTAACTCTCGAAGGGGAATACAGGTTTTCAAAAGACCGGCTAGGGAAACTTTTCGGATGAAAAGGAAGAGTTTTCAGGTCGGAAACGGAAAAAAACAGTCTAAAAAGGGTATCAGATATGTCATCAAAGATTATCGGGCTTGACATCGGAGGCGCAAACACCAAACTTGCTTCCGCGGACGGAAAACTCACAGAATTACACTACCTGCCTCTCTGGAAGAACACAGAACTCCCGGAGACCCTCAGGAAAATCGGAGAGCGGTTGCAGCCTGAAAAGGTTGCCGCGGTCATGACAGGGGAGCTTGCCGACTGTTTTGAGGACAAGGACGAAGGCATTCGCTTTATCATGGAAGCCGTGGAGACTGCTTTCGGAAAGGAAAAAGTCTCTTACGTCAATAGCAGGGGCAGGTTCCTCAAAGAGGAGGAAGCTTTCCGGGACCTTGCCGCGGCCAACTGGGCGGCCTCCGCGCGGCTGATCGGGGCAGAGGTCGGAGACTGCGTCTTTGTGGACGTGGGCAGCACCACAAGCGACATTATCCCGATCCTCGACGGAGAACACAGAGCCGGGCTCACCGACTTTTCAAGGCTTCTTCGAAGTGAACTCGTGTATGCAGGGACCCTCCGGACAAATCTTGCGGCTCTTCTGGAAAGCGTCGAGCTTGAAGCCGGCAGGTGTAGAATCTCGTCCGAACTTTTTGCAACTACAGCGGATGCCTACCTCCTCCTTGGCGACATCACGGAAGAGCAGTTTACCTGCGAGTCCGCAGACGGGGCAGGCAGGAGCAAAATCGATGCCATGAGGAGACTTGCCCGGGTTGTCTGTGCGGACCTTTCTGAAATCCCGGAAAGTGAAATCCTGAACCTCGCCAGGCAGGTAAAGGAAAAACAAATTTCCAATTTAAAGGTCGCGATTTCCGAAGTTGCGGCCAGACACGGCCTTGAAAAAGTCGTAACTGCGGGGCTTGGGGAATTTATGGTAAGGGATGCGGCCGAAAGCCTGGGTTTCGAGTGCTTCTCGGTGGCCGGAAGCTGGGGCGAG
>JAQVBP010000022.1:0-6456 GCA_028690255.1 Methanosarcinaceae archaeon | reverse complement strand
CTGACCCTGGCTACCGGATGAAAATCATTCAACCGGAGGAAAAATCGGACGGGTATTATGAAAGTGGTTGTTAAGATAGGAGGAAGCCTCATAGTGGAGGGGCCGGAAATCATTAAAAAGCTGCTTGAGCAATTCGGCCGGGAGAGGGATGAAGGGAGGTCCGGGAGAAGCCCGGAGGAGTGTGATAGAATTTCGGGAGAAAGGGCCGCTCCGGAAGGGTGTGATAATATGTCGGAAAAAAAGGCCGCCGGGAAAGAAGAGGTTTCCATACTGATCGTTCCCGGAGGCGGGATGTTTGCGGATGCCGTGAGGGCAGCGGATGAAATGTTCGGGATAGGAAACGAGGCCGCTCACTGGATGGCCGTGCTTTCCATGGAACAGTACGCCTACTACCTGATGGAGAAAAGCGGGGCTGAGGGAACGGCTTCTCTTGAAATCCCGTTGGGCGCTGTCCGGGTGCTCCTTCCTTACAGGCTTCTGAAAAAAGAAGACCCTCTCCCTCATTCCTGGGATGTGACCTCGGACAGTATTGCGGCCTGGGTCGCCCGCAGGAGAGGTGCGAAACTGGTGAAAGTTACGGATGTGGACGGGGTTTTCCGGGATGGAAAACTTTTGAATGAGGTTTCCGCAGCCGAACTTGCCCGACTGGAGGAAAGCTGTACTGACCCCGCCTTACCTGACTTTCTTCTGAAAAACCGTATGGACTGTGTGATCGTAAACGGGAAATTCCCCGAAAGGGTGGTTGGAGCCCTCTCCGGAAAGCCTGTCCGGGGCACGGTGGTAAAGGGGAATATTTAAATCGGATATGGTATATGAGTAGTGCAAAAGAAGCAGGCCGTTTCCAGAAACATTTTTTCTGTTTTAAAGCCTGTTTCTGCTTTAAAGCTTAACACTTCCGGGTGCCGAAAAGGCAGGAAGCCTGAGCACCTTTATTCATTACAGGCTGTTATTCATTACGGATTTTACTATTAGAAACAAATTAAATCGGAGAATTAAAATGACGAACAAAGTCGAATACTGTACCTCATGCGGGGTCCGTCTTGTAGAAAAAGGCTATGTAAGATTCCCCTGCCCTAACTGTGGAAAGGAAATTGGGAGATGCACAAGCTGCAGGCAGCAGGGCAACTTATTCACCTGTTCTGCATGTGGGTACCAGGGGCCATAACCTCGCGAATAAATAATAAAGCTGGAAATAAGCAAAATACAGAGGAATACAGCATGGGTGAAGTAGCAGCAAAAATGAAAATCATGCCCTCAGACGTGGAAACCGATCTTGGCAAACTCAAAGAACAGCTTAGAGCAGCTGTTCCTGAAGGATCCGAGATCTATGGGGAAATCGTCGAAGAACCTGTCGCATTCGGCCTCAAGGCCCTCATCGTCACCGTAATCGTCGGGGATCAGGAAGGCGGGACCGAAGCTGTGGAAGAAGCTTTCGCAAAAGTCGAAGGTGCCGAAAATATCCAGATTCTGGAACTCGGCCGCCTCTAACTTTACAAAATAAGTTATTGCCCGGACGTTGATTCAGCAATACTTATTTATACTTCTTTTTCTATTTTTTCATTCGAGGGCTCGTAGATCAGGGGTAGATCGTTACGTTCGCAACGTAAAGGCCGCGGGTTCAAATCCCGCCGAGTCCACTAAAAAAATTTTAATAGTCTATAATCTGTTTAACAAAATACAAATACCTTCTGTCCGGACTGTACATTCCTAATTCTATTCTAATCTTAACCACCAGATCACAGCAGTAAGCCGCAACCAGCCCGTAATACTTTTTTAGGATTTCGCAAAGTTCTCTGATCTCTACCCCGTCGTGCACTTAGGGGCGCATCCCTTTCAGCTCCTTCTATGGGAGCTCTTCTTCCGTCATTGTGTTAGACCCACTTCGACGCACTCAACCGCAAAACAATATAACTAGAGTTATGCACTTGATCTGTAAAACCAAGCATGAGCTCATCATGAATATTCTGCTTTAGACCGTCTGGTGCTTCATGCTACTGTTTTTTGTTCAACTGTTTAAGTTCTATATAACAAATTAATTATATAATTAACGATGCTATTTATACAACAGCGAACATTTATATACAGAGAATACAACTTATTTAAAGATATTATGGCAAGACCCGGAAATCAAACTGAATTTTTCTATACTGAAAAGGGCCTGGTTGCCATAGACAGTCCTGTAAAATTGAAAATATTAAATTTGCTTAAAGAGGACCCCAGGTCCTTTGATGAAATAGTCAGGCATACCTCAAAAGCCAAGTCCACGATTTCCGTTCACCTAAATAAGCTAAGGGCCAGGGAACTTGTGGAGGAGCAGGTAGACCTCGCTGACCGGCGCCGGAAAACCTATTACCTTACCTGCCAGTACCTGGGCTGTTCCCGCAAACCCGCTCTTGAAAACTACAACAGGGTTCTGGAGCAGATAGCCTTGGCCCGGAACATGGACCATTTCTTTTTTATGGAATCCCTTTTACATGCCCTTTGCTTCGGCTGCGAAGCTTACGGGCTTGACAACGCTCCGATCATAAAAAAAATAGGGGACGATATAGGGGGAAAACTTGCCCTGAAATTCAGGGCCGAGGACCCCCTGGAGCTGCTAAGGGAAGTGGTTTCCTTTTTTGAACTGCAGGGGAAGGGAAGCCTTCTAAAAAAAGACCCTTTAAGCGTAGAGATCAAGGACCCATTTAAGGAGGAATCGATGCTGAGCACCGGAAAAACCCTCTGTGTTTTTGAAGAAGGGTTAATAGAAGGCATCCTTAAGGGGAAACTTGGAAAAGAGTTCAGGGTAAAAGAGACCGAATGTTACGGGACCGGCCATGGACATTGCCTGTTCACCATAACGGAACAAAATTATGAATAGGCAACCATATGAATATAATGTATTATGTTTCCTGTATTAAACATGATTTATTTTTAAATAGTATGGCACTTTTCCTGCGGACTACCCCCAGCTAAAACCTTTGCCTCTGGCGCGGATTTTTGAGAGGGGGCAGTTTTGACACAGCCTCCTTTTTTACCTCCGGCAGCAGAGGCTCCTTCCTCGATGGTTCGAATTGAAAATTAGAAACTCCTGTTAAACCTATGGTTTAACACGACAGCCAAAGGCTGGCAGGTGGGGATAGTTCACTCAGATTTTCCTATTACAACGCCGATTTGTGATTTAAGGTACGGCCCTATTGCCGCTACAATTCCAGGGCCGTCCGTGTTCTCCCGGCACACGACGGCGTGCTCAAGCAGTCCCAGCCGTTCGATTTCATAAATATCTCTTCCATGCCTGGTTTTCTTAATCGCACTTTTGAGTTCCGAGCGGGTGGCGGCGTTTACGATGACTCTGTCCGTCCCGGCCTTTTTCCAGGTCCAGAAACGGTCGAGTTGTTCCTTGCTGAAGCGGCCTATTACCTCCTTCTTACTTTCAAGGATTTCCACTTCCACCGGGAGGAAAGGAATGATTCCGAACCTTGATGCAAGCTGTTCGGGAGTTCCCATTCCAAGGCCTTTTAATCCTTCGGCACGGATTTTTACCGGACAACCTGTATCAACCAGGATAGCGTCCTTTTCCACAGCCCGGACAAAGCCTTTGTAAGGCTTGCCTGCTTCTGCTTTTTTTACAGGGCTTCCGTATCTGGATAGTAAAAAGTTTGCCGAAACTTCCTCATCCTCCCCCTCAAGCTTAAGCTCTGCCCAGCCTTCCGGGGATACTGAAATTACACATTCTGCTTCGAGGTCTTTTAACTCGTTATCGATCAGGGCTTTAAGGGACCTGATTGCTCGTTCCCTGTTCCCGTATAGGGGCTGAAGTATGACTATGGTTCTCATGTTCTTCCTGCTGTTTAGTTCTCTGTCAAATCGTAGCTCCCGGGCCCTCAGGGCCCGAGGCACGATTCAAGGAACTCAAAGGTTTTGCCAAGGGCATATGTTACTGTTTCATCGATGGGGGTGAATACCTCTCCCCCCTCCTTGCCCCCGGCTTTTTCGATCTGGTCCCGGAGCTTCTTTATATCCCGGCTGAAGGGGCCAAGTTTTCGGGAGATCGAATCCTGGCCTTCTCCCCTTTCCACAGCTTCTCTGTAGATCTTTTCAATCCTGCTCTGGAGGGCCTGGATTTTTTCAAGGATCCCGGCATTTACAGGGTCAAGTTCTTTTATGTTTCTGGTAGCTTCGATATCTTCAATATTTTTTATGTTTTCGGCAGCTTCAGTAGCTTCGAGTTTCCGGATCTCTCCCCCGACCAGGTCTGCCTCCCGCAGAAGATCCCGGAATTCCTTAAGGGAGGTCTCGACTCTCTTTCCGTACTCCGTAAGTTCTACGTATTTTATCCGTCCTTCATATGTGAATCTGATGAGTCCGCACTCTTCCATTTTAGAGAGGATCCTTGTGGTATGAGCAAAGGTGGAATCTATTTCCTTTGAAATCACGGAAGCATAGGTCTTTTCCGTAAAACCTATAAAAAGCAGAGCAAGGGTTGGTTTTTCCTGCAAAAACAATTTTTCTGCATCTTCTTCGGACATGCTATCACACTTATATTTTTTAGCGGGATTTTAAAACATTTACCCGAGGACCCTAATTATTTCATTTATCTCTGCAACGGAGGCATCCGTCTTGAAAGACGTCCCGCTAAAGTGGGTCCTTGAGGCTTTAAAGCCTTTTATTTTAAGGGAAGCGATTAAAAGGTCGATTCCACTTGCCGAAACTCCAAGTTGCTTGCAGATGACGTGCTGGTCATAAAACAGGGGGATATCGAGTTCGTCCCTGCAGAAACTTATAATCTTCGAGGCTTTTTCCTTTGTACCCAGGGTTTTCTCTTCCAATTCTGTGAGCACCTCCTCGCAAAACTCTTTTTCCCTCAGGGGCCCGAGCCAGAGGGGGCCTGCAATCTCCGTAAGCCCCCCGCAGAAAGGGCATTCAGGCTTTATATGAACTGCAAGGCCCCGGGTCATTTCTCTCCCTCCGCAATGGGGACAGTAGGAAAGAAAGCCCATGTACTTAAGGGTGCTGTCTGCCTGTTTGGCCCCGTTTCGGATTTCAAGGTAGCTGCGGACGTAGTGGCGGGTGACGTGGGAGAGGAGGGGAACCATTGCTTTGTCATGCTTTGCAAGCTCCCGGGCACAGGCCCCGAGCAGAATTCTGAGGCCCATTTCACTATGAAATTCCCTGTTAAGCGGGACGGCTGCATACTTCCTGATCCCGGAGTTCAGGTGGGCTCCGCAAAGAGGGGCCGTATCTGTAGCCGTAACCGAAAGCAGGTTAAGGGCTGAAACAGAGGCCGCATCCAGAAAAGGAGAAGGCGTCCCGAAAGGGTCAATGTCCACAATATTGAACTTCGACTCATGGAGCAGCACGTTTGCGTTTTTCCTGGATGCACACACCTTTTCCGAAAGGCCGGAAAGTTCTATGTTTTTATTTATCAGCTCGAAAGCCTCCGGACTCCAGTCGTTCAGGGTCGCATGGACCCCCACCTCTTTTGCGACCCTGAGCCCCCGTATCCCGGATGCTGAAAAGGCATCCAGGTAGCGTATGTCTTCTTTCTCCATATCCCTCTTTGCAAGCAGCCTTTTTACAAAAGCAGCCGTTGCCGCGACGTTTATGTCGCGGTTGAGTTCCATTGCGGGATTATAAAAAACAGGAGCTGCAGAGGGAGGGAAATTCGAACCCTCGGGAGGAATCGGGACCAGAAGTTCTGTCGTGCCCTCGACGATTGTTTTACAGTTCATCTTATGCGAAGTATTCTTCGATGTCTTATTTTACCGTAATGGTCATTTTCATCCCGGGCTGTCCAATGATGCTGAAGTTATGCATGCCGGTTTCATTGAAGACATAGGTAAAGGGCCTCCCGTATTCCAGAGTCCTGTTTTCGAAAAGGTTTTCCTCGCTTACAAGGGTAAAGAGCCTTCTTGGTTCCTGATAATTACCCCAGACAACCGTATCTCCTGTTTTTATTTCAAGTTCTGAAGGCCTCATTAAATGTTTCTCAAGTCTTACAAGACAGGTCCCTGGCTCGCTTTCATCAGGCCCCCGAATTTCAAGCTTTTTTTTTGAAGTTTTGGGCTCTTCAACATCACCTTTATTTACCGAATTATTGAATCCTTTTGTTTCGGCAGCTGTTTCTATTGCGATTTCAGCCTTTTTCTCTCCTTCAGAGATTTCAGCCTTTTTCTCTCCTTCAGAGATTTCCGTTTCACCTGCAACTCCTGCGTCGGAAGCTCCCGTTTCCTCTGATATTCCGGGCACTTCTGAGTTTTCTTCTGAATATATGCATCCGGAAAGCAGCACTGATATAAGCAGCAGAAACCGAACCAGGTTCTTTGTACACATTCGTTATTCCCCCTATTATATAAAACCTATATAAATAATAAGATTTCCATGAGTTTTGTGAATCTGCTTGAAAAAATGATGGATTAATCCATTGAATTGATCCGGGATACTTGAAGACCTGCCCGGGGCTGCGAGGGAATAAAA
>JAQVBP010000174.1 GCA_028690255.1 Methanosarcinaceae archaeon | reverse complement strand
AGTCTGTAAAATTAGTCTGTAAAATTAGTCTGTAAAATTAGTCTGTAAAATTAGTCTGTAAGTAATTTAACCTTAAGTAAAAACAGAAAGGTACCGAAAGTTTTCGGCCCCTTTCTTAATCAATAATTTTTTTAAACGGATTTACATGTCCATTTCAGGCATTGGGGCACCGCTCGCACTCATTCCTGAGGATGCGATCACGTCATCGATCCTGAGGATCATGATTGCGGCTTCGGTGGCTGCGTTGATTGCCTGGGTCTTGATTCTGAGGGGTTCGATGACGTTGTTATCGAACATGTTTTCGACCTTGCCGGTGTAGACATTGAGGCCTGCCTGTTTGTTTCCCTTCTCGTGCTGGGAGCGGAGTTCGACAAGCATGTCGATGGGGTCAAGCCCTGCGTTTTCGGCGAGGGTCAGGGGGATGACTTCCAGGGACTCTGCGAACTTCATGACCGCGAGCTGTTCTCTGCCCTTGAGGGTTGAGGCATACTCTTTGAGCCTGAGGGCAAGCTCGATTTCAGGGGCTCCGCCTCCCACAACGACCTTCCGGTCTTCAAGAGCAACTCCTACCACACGAAGAGCGTCTTCAAGAGCCCTTTCGAGGCCTTCGACCACATGCTCGGTCCCGCCACGCAGGAGGATGGAGGTCGCTTTTTTGTCTTTGCAGTCCGTGACAAAAGTCATTCTGGAACCGGTGACATCCTTCTCCTCGACCTGGCCTGCAAATCCGAGGTCGGATTCCTCGATTTCCTCCAGGCTGGTGCTGATCTTTGCACCGGTTGCACGGGAGAGCTGCTCCATGTCGCTCTTCTTGACCCTGCGCATTGCAAAGATACCTGCTTTTGTCAGGTAGTACTGAGCCAGGTCATCGATTCCCTTCTGGCAGAAGACGGCGGTTGCGCCTGTGTTGATAACCTTGTCCACGATTTCCCTGAGCATTGCTTCTTCCTGGTCAAGGAAGCTCTGCATCTGATCAGGAGCTGAAATCTTGATCTCGGCCTTGGTTTCGGTCTTCTTGAGTTCTATAGGGATACTTAAGAGCAGGACCTTTGCGTTTTCAACAAGTTCCGGCATGCTCGGGTGGACGCGTTCCTTGTCAATGATTACCCCTTCGATGATTTCGGAGTCCTGGATGCTGCTTCCGGGTCTCCTCTCGATCTTTATGTCGCCGATGTCGGCGGTGATCTTCCCGTCGTTTTCCTCGACAACGGACCTGACAGCTCTCACGGTCAGGGCGGAGAGGTGATCCTTATAGGACTCGGCCCCTTTGCCTGTGATGGCGGTTGCGGCCAGTTTCTCAAGGGTCTCGGTGTCCTCGGGGGTAACGTCGATGGTGATGGTTTTTAGAATCTCTTCGGCCTTATTTGCCCCGAGCCTGTATCCGGCGGCAATAAGGGTCGGGTGAACCCCGCTTTCCAGAAGGTCCTCAGCCTTTTTCAGAAGTTCCCCTGCAAGCACGGCTGCGGTGGTTGTCCCGTCTCCGACCTCGTCGTCCTGGGTCTTGGCCACTTCCACAATCATCTTGGCTCCGGGGTGTTCGATGTCCATTTCCTTAAGGATGGTTGCTCCGTCGTTGGTGATTACAACGTCGCCCATCCCGTCCACGAGCATCTTGTCCATACCCATCGGGCCGAGAGTGGTCCGAACCGCTTCCGCGACGGCCTTTGCGGCCATGATGTTGTTGTTCTGGGCATCGGAGCCGTGAGTTCTCTGGCTTCCTTCTCTTAAAATAAAAATTGGTTGTGCTGCCAAGCTTCAGTCTCCTGTATGTGATATGAATTTGTATGATTTATTTATCAGTTTTAAATTGGACACGCTCTTTTCAGGCGCGTAATTTTACTTATTCTTAATGCAAGCACTTCTATATAAGTATTCTTCTGATCCCGGGGGCTCGAAAGCAGAAAAAAAGGCCTACTGCCCTCATTAATCCTTTCAAAGACTTCCTTTTTCCAAATGATTTTTTTCGGGCCCTCTTTTTTTTGTGTGGTTACCTTTCACAAAAACAGATATGGTCTTGAGTAAAACTTATCTCGCCAATGAAAAATGGTGAAGAGCCTCTTTTAAAAAGGTTTTTTTGAACAATGGCTCTTGCAGGGAAATCATCTTGCAGGAATATTTTTTCGCTTATTCAGTGTGCTTTGATATACTCTATCATCCTCGGGGTCAGCAGGGGAAGCAATTCGGGCAGCATGTTCGGCATCAGGTTCTCCATGGCCTTAGGCAGGAGCTCAGGGAGCTGCTCTCTCATGTAATTCGGCATCGGGACTTTCTTCTGCACGGCCTTCAGCATCTCGGGCATGACCTTCGGCATGACGAGAGGCATGAGCCTGGGCATCATTAATGGCATCATGGGCTTCATCAGGGCGTCCATGCCGGGCACGTATTTTACCAGTTTCATCATGGTAGGGAGGGGGGAGGGCATGGCCTCCATCATCTCAGGCAGGAGGTCCACCATCAGGTCGGCCATGTGCTCGGGCTGCATGAGTGTGATCATCTTCTCAAAGGGCAGCCAGGAATCGAGCGTATAAGCGTTTGACTCCGGCATCTCGTACCCGAGGCTCTCGGCCACAAGGGCCCCAAGGTCCCTGGCCTCGATATTCAGCCCGGCTTTGTCCGCAGCGACCCTGAACTGGAAGAGGCAGCAGGGACAGAGCGCCGAGAGGATATCGGCCTTCACATCCAGGGCTTCCTGTAACCTCATTTCCCCCAGCCTGTAGGCAACCGGGGGCTCTGCAATCAGGCTGACCACCGACCCGCAGCAGTGGGCCTGTTCCCTGTTGTGTTCAAGTTCTCTGTATCTGATCCCGGGAATTGCTTTAAGAAGTTCCCGCGGGGGCTCGTAGATTTTGCCCCCGGCCCGGCCCAGGTGGCAGGAGTCATGCCAGGCAACTGTTTTTTCCAGGGGTTTTTTAAATTTGGGCCCAAGCACGTCCAGGCGTTCGGCAAGGATTTCGGAATAATGTTTTGCCTCAAGCCCGTACTCAAGCCCCAGTTTCCCGGCCCATTGGGGATAGACGGTATGCCACATGAGCCAGCAGGCGGGGCATGACGTTATAACGGTCTTTACCCCCTTTTTTTTCATGTTGGAGACGTTCATCCGCATGATCTTCTCGAAAACGTCCCATTTCCCGGCAACCAGCATGGGGATCCCGCAGCAGGCTTCTCTGTCAAAGAGCCCCGTGAACTTAATTTCGGCCTCATCGAGCATACGAACAGCCCCGATAGCCACTTCTTTTTCCACGAAAGATGCCGTACAGCCCGCAAAGTAGGCGTATTCGGCCTCCTCCTCCATTTTTGCTCTTAGCTCCTCAGGGATCCATTTATCCCTGTCCTTTCGATAATTGGCCCAGATATTCCTCTCCTTCAGGAGGCTGGCTGCCATGATCTCGAAAGGCGGAAAGGTCATTTTCTTTTCTTCATCGACGAGTATCCCGCGCAGGGTCATCCAGGCGTGCTCGATTGGCATGTCAAGTTCGCAGCGGGAATCACACATCTGGCAGGTGGTGCAGGCAAGGAAAGTGTTCGTCTGCCTCTGGTCCAGTTTTTCCCGGCCCGCCAGGTATTCCTTGATAAAAAACCACTTGCCTCTCGGGGACTGAGACTCCCAGCCCCGCCCGTAGTACTGGTCACATTCCCCTACACAGTACCCGCACTGGGAACAGGCATAGGCAAGTTCCGAAATCCAGGCGGGAATCTCCTTTTCGTCCCTGAAGGCCACCTCCCCGATCCCTGACAGGTTTCCCATAATCCTGCCCGGGAGCTCGAAGGTTGAACCCATTGAGACCGCAGCGTTCAGGACCCCGATCCCATCCAGGGTCTCGGGATTCATGATCCCGGTCGGGTCCACCTCCCGTCTGAGAGTTTCGATTTCCTCAAGCCTCTCCCCGAAAACAGCTTTCTTTTTCGAGGCGAAAAATAACCCTGAAGCGTAAACCCTTCCCCCGTTTTTCTCGGCTATCTTTACTATACTTAGGGAAAGTGCAAAAGCCGTGTTATAGCGCAGGGAACGTTCGGAATGGCGCATGAAACAGAGAAGTACCACGTTTCCGTCTCTTACAACCATGCCTTCGCTAAGGACAGGAAGTTTAACTCTTTTTTTGAGCTCCTCAAAAACCCTGTCCAGTTTCTCCAGAGGCACGACAATTTCGGCCGGGATGAAGGAGGGACCGAGCCTTTTTACCTTCATGGACTTGAACCATTCCCCGCTTTCGTGTTCCGCTATTTTCTCCGGAAGTACTGTGCCCCCCGCACTTTCGATTGCCAGAGCCAGGTCCTTTCCCAGATTCATTCCCTGATCTTTTCCAAGGGTCCTTTCCTGATCCTTCTCCAGATTCTTTCCCCGGGTTTTTCCGAGATCCTTTTCCGAGCCGCCGGTAAGGTTCTCTCCCGCCCAATTTTTGTCCCTTGAGGCCGGGTAGAGGAAATTGCACACGTAGGCCAGGGGTAGCACGGGTCTGTCCCCGTCCACGACCTCTTCGTAGTGGAGTTTATGCGGGGCCCGGTTCTTCATGTCGGCCCATTCGGGGTTCAGGAAGGAGATTGACCAGAGGGGAAGGTTTTTCTCGCGGATTTTCTCAATGGCTTTTCTGAGGCCCACGGCATCCGGAAAACTTGCTGAAACGGCTTTTCTTTCCTCAAGTTTCCGGACCTTCAGGGTAACTTCCGTGATAAGGCCGGTCGTCCCCATGGTCCCTGTGATTTTACTCAGTTCAGGCCCTGTAAATTCCCGGAGCTTTCCGTCCGGCAGGACAAGCCTGGCAGACTCCATGCTCTCATGCCCCCAGCCAAACTCGTAACTCCCGTATCCTGCCCCGCTCTGGGCTAACCAGCCCCCGACGGTGGAAGAGGGGGCGCTTGAAGGAATGGCCCGGAGGGAAAGTCCCGCATAATTAAGTTTCAGTTCCAGTTTTTCCCAGGTAATCCCGCTCTGTACCCTGACTCTCTCCGCCTCCGGGTCGATTTCAAGGACTTTGTTCAGGAGAGTCACGTCAGCGACGATTCCCCCTTTCGTCGGGATCACTCCCCCGTACCCTGAAGAAGCCCCGGCCCTCGGGACCACTGGGATTTTGTTCAGGTTTGCGAATTTCAGGAGCTCTACGGCGTCTTCTTCCTTCTGGAGTTTTACGACCGCGGCAGGGTCGGTGTTTCCGATCAGCTTTTTAACAAGGGGCGGAAGAGCCCCGATATCGTGATTATAATAATGGCGTTCGCGTTTGTCCAGGTTGACGAATTCTCCGAAAAGGCCGGTGAGTTCCTCTTTCTGTGTTTCCGATAGTTCCGAGACTCTGGATATCAATGAGCTTTACCCCCCCAGGTTTGCTGCTTCATCTGCTTCTCCCGCTGTGGCCACAGGCTCTGGTCCGGGCTCCGGGATCTTTTATATTTTACTATTATATTTCATACCATATAATTATCTATTGAAACCCCGAGTTGCACTTCCCGAATTCCGCTTCGGGATCACAGGAAATCAAAGATTTTCTGGGAGTTGCGATGTAATCGCAACAGCACGGGGTC
>JAQVBP010000021.1:18494-26861 GCA_028690255.1 Methanosarcinaceae archaeon | reverse complement strand
ACATCCCCATTAAAAGAATAACATCGAAGCTCGGTCAGACCTGCCGAATCTGTAGTATCCAGCGATTTAGCAATAAGGAGCCCCTCCACCCATGCGTTTTTATAGTGATAATCAGCATGTGGAGCCAGGACAGTACCTTTCCAGTCAATGTTGCCTATTGAAATGTCTGTCATATTATAGAAGTTCCAAATGACCTTCCGCCAGGCACATCCACTGCAATTCCCGTTGCAGGATAAAGTCATATTATATTTGCCCGGATACACGAGGGAATCTGTTGTCCCATTGACATTGATGATGACGCTTGAGTTTGGTGGAATAGTCAGATTTACCTGTCTTCGGTCGTCCCACTGTGTGAAGTTAACATGGAAAATGTTAAGGGTTAAATTCGAGCCTGTCAAATTTAACTTCCTGGTGGCTCCGATCCCCGTAGCGACAACCGTCGTTCCCGGGGTTGCCGAGAGGTTGGCCCAGTATGCGGATAGGGATTTAAGGTACTCTTCCTCTGCTGTAAAGTTGATTGGATAGTTGGGACCGCACAGGGGACCACATAAAGTACCGTTAAGAATGCTTACTTCCTCATGGAAGATGATTCCTCCAACGTGCATATCCCCTTCTATCACCTGCCCTGACGAACCTGCCATTTTTACCCAGGTCGAATTACCCCCCACAACCATTCCCATCCCCATGGAGTTGCCCCCCGGAGGTAATAAAGTTCCTATGCTGACATTATTACGAAGGTCTGAGTCGCCCTTCAGGGCTAAAGCACCTTCACTGAGGCCTCCAATCTGAGTTACATCCCCTAATATAAAGCCGTTGTAATCCCCGGCAATCCTGAATGGATTTGTATCCGCGGCTGCAGGTACTGTTAATAATAACGTTCCGATTATCAGCAGCAAAAAGCAAAGGAAATTCTGGTTTTTCCGGTTCTGTTCCCTCATTTTGAGAAAAGAATAAACTATTTGTTGTATATCTATACCCCCTGATCTATTTTCATTTGTGCCGGCCCCAAATCCCGGCATCATGGTACCGTGAAGGTACCGCTAATCTTCATCCTGGCCGATTTACTTGATGACTCTTGTGTATATGAGTGGGAATAAACCGTATTTTAAATATACAGAAATATAGTTATTGAACATATATTCCAAATAATATTAGTCAAATTGTATATTTGGTAAAATATAAATGTACGATTATAATTATACAAATATATAACTGTGAAGATGATTCCATCGATACACTGCATAATTTAGATACATTACAGAAAAGCTGCGGCACAATCAAAAATGTTATTCAACGTTTGTTAAATATAACAAAGTTTAATTCAGGACTGAATTTGATTTTATGATAGATGCACACAAAAAAACAAAATACCTGATGTTTTACATGATTTTGAAAGAAAATCTGAAGCCCTGAAAATAGATAAATTTCCATTTCTTTTGAAAAGACTTCAATTTCTTTTGAAACATGATATATTTTGTCTGTTTTACTGAAAACCGGCTGAATGCAAAACACACGTCAATCCACACTCCGGATCATTTTCGACAAAGCCGGAACTGTCGAGGAAGGGGCATCCTGTTGAAGAAGGAGAACTATATAAATCATGAGACATTCATGAAATCATCAAATCTCAAAGCTTTAAAAATGAACCTGTTATCTTTCCGCAGGGATACCGTTTTTTATAAATGATGCTGGCTTCTAGCTTCTATAATCATACACCCCCTTAATACAGCTATACACACCCTTAATACAGCTGTCTTTCCAATTCGGAGTTCTCTTTCCTTAAGGGCGTTTACTTCTAAATGGTGATCTTCAATGTCACAGGTACAAGATTTAAGATGGAATAATGGAATACGTGTTTCCGAACTTGTCGATTTTTACGAACATATCGGGTTTCAGAGTGTCGAGCTTCAAAGGGCCTCCGAAGTCATCGTGAAGATGAAAAAGGATTCTGCAAAGATATTTTTGACCTTCACCTCCAACATGGTCACATCAGGCCTCAGGGGTTTTTTCGCCCAGCTCATTGAGCTCGGGGTTGCCGACATCATCGTAACGACCGTCGGAGGGCTTGAGGAAGACATCATGAAGGCCACAGGTGAGGTCTTCCAGATTGGAAACTTCCAGGCTGACGACGTTGAACTGCACGAGCAGGGCATCAACCGGGTCGGAAACCTGCTCATCCGAAATGAGAGCTACATGAACTTCGAAGACCTCATGTCCGACCTTCTGAATAAGCTCTATGAAAAGAAGCCCCGCTGGGCCGTCTCGGACCTCCTGCGGGAAATCGGGCTGATGCTGAACGACCCGGCTTCCATCCTCTACCAGGCCGCAAAAAACAACGTGCCTGTCTTCTGTCCCGCAATAACGGACGGGGCTTTTGGCTTTCACCTCTACCTTTTCCAGCAGGACCACCCCGACTTTGTCGTTGATGTCGTAAAGGACTTCGGAAATATCCTCCTCGTAACCAGCCACGACGACAAGAAAGGCGTAATCGCCCTTGGGGGCTCCATATCCAAGCACCATGCAATCCTGGCGACCCTCCTCAACGGAGGTGCGGAGTACGCCGTCTATATGACAACCGCCCACAGGACCTCAGGGAGCATGTCCGGCGCAAACACAAACGAGGCCAAATCCTGGGGCAAGGTAAAGGACGAAAGCGACGTTGCAACCGTAATCGGAGACGTAACCATAACTTTTCCGCTTGCCATGATGCGAGCTCTGGATGAACTTCAGGAAGAAGGGCTCCTTAAACCGGCTACATATCAAAAATAAGGTTCAAAAATAAAGATCAAGCGGCAAAGTTCAATCACTGAGGTCACCAATATGAGTATCCCATCCCCCAGGTTCACCTTATCGAAAAAGGTCGTAATCGAGCAGTACCGGCAGGCCGCAGAGCTTGCCGATGTCGTATCCTACAGTTCCAAGACAAACCCGAAAGTTACTCTTATCCTTGAAGAGCAGACCGAGGCTCTTTTCAGCGTCCACATGCCAAACGAACTCAAACACATAAGGGACAAATCCCGCGTCGTTTTCCTGGCTCAGGGCTGGAACGAAGCCAGGATTGCCGAACTTTACGGGCAGGGAATCCGGCATTTTGTCGTGGACAACGAGTTTGACCTGGACATTTTACTCTCGGCCCTGGAAAATAAGGCCTGGAAAATAACCCTGTCCCTCCGGCTCAAACTCAAGGAAAACTCCATCCGGACCGAACGCTACTTCGTCTTCGGCATGTCTTCCGAAATAATCAATCGGCGGATTTCCGAACTTAAAGGACACCCGGCCCTTGAAAAACTCGGCGTCCACTTCCACCGGAAGACCCAGAACGTCAGTGAGTGGAAACTCCGGCGAGATATTGAAGCCGTGCTCACCCCGGAAACCCTTGAAGCCATCGATCTCCTGAACATCGGAGGAGGCCTTCCTGCCCGCTACGCCAACAGCAACGCCGACGTGCTCGAAGGTATCTTCATGCGCATAACGGAATTCCGGGAATGGCTGCACGGGCAGGGAATCGAGCTCATGGTCGAGCCCGGCAGGTTCATTGCAGCTCCCGCGGGCAAACTCATAACCCATGTGATGGGGGTCTACGATAATAACATCCTGGTCAACGCCTCGGTCTATAACTCCGATATGGATGCAATCCTGGTGCCCGCCAAACTGCTTGTGGAAAACGAACTTGAAGACAAAACCGGCAAACCCTACGTAATCAAAGGCTGTACCCCCTGTTCCATGGACCTCTTCAGGTACCGGGTCTACCTTGAAAAAGAACCTAAAATAGGGGATCGGATAACTTTTCTCAACGCCGGGGCCTATAACTTCGCCTCCGACTTCTGTGACCTTGAGGTAATCCCTACGGAAATAATAGAGTAAGGAAACCCACGAAAAATTAAGAAAGAGGGGCTTAAAATTCGGTCAACCGTCAAGCTTGCCGGGCCTTCAACACCGCGACCGGTTTTTATGTCCGCTTCTCCACTTCAGCCGGGGGCCTGATTTTGAGGGTCAACCTAAATTCCCGGCAATCGTTCATTATTTAGAGAGGGAGAAGACAGGGCTCTCACCGGTCAGCTTGCTGACCGGTCTTTTCGTGAGGACACACATAAAAAACCTGACTTCACAAAAACCGGACTTGAATTGAATACTGAAATCTCCATTTCTTTTCAAAAATGGCGTTGAAAAAATATGCATTCATTTCACATCATTCCTGAAATGCCCGGCCTCCTGCGTCGGGCGTTGAGGACCCGGGTTTTCCGATCCCTCAACAACTGGCCCATCCCGTTTAAACAAAAAATCCAGCTCAAAAAACCGGGCCAGGTAACTTAAAATGCATTTTCCCAAAACCGGCCAAATATATTTTTTCTGATTTTCGAGCTTGCCGGGCTTTCAATGCAGCCGGCCTGTTTTTATTTCAGCCAGGGCCTTCATTTTTACGAATCCCCCCTGGCGCGCAAGCGAGTGGGCTTTTCGTGATGACAATCATAAAATAACCCCACTTCATAAAAATCCAGCCTTTATAAAAATCCTGCCTTCCATACTGAATATACTTGTATACTGAAATACTGAATATAGGGCGAAAGTGCCCCTTCCCATCAATCAATTTTCTTTACCTGTGCCCCTTCTTTCATGTCCTGAACGGCGTATCCAAGCTCCTTTATCCTTTCTCTGAGCCTGTCCGCTTTTCCCCAGTCCTTTTCTTTCCGGGCAGTTTCCCTTTCCTCAACCATTTTCAGGACTTCGGCCGGGACTTTTTCACTCCCCTCCTTCTTTTCAAAAAGTCCGAGTACGGCTGCAAAGGTCCGGTAAAGCTCCAGGATTTTTTCAAGGTCTTTCCGGGTTTTCCCGCTTTCCAGGTATATATTGGCACTTCTGGAAAGTTCCCGGAAGACCTGCAGGGCCTTCGGGGTATCGAGATCATCTTCAAGGGCGGCCCTGAATTCCGCTTCGAGTTTCGGAAGCTTTTCGAGTATTTCGAGGGTTTCGGGGGTTTCCCCGGCTCCGGGACAGGCGGCCCGATCGGCTGAGGGGAGCAAAAACTCCAGGGTATCGAGAGTTTCCCTGAGCCGTTGATAGTTGTTTTTAGCGTTTTCGGCAAAGGCCTTTGTATAGTCAAGTTTTTTCCGGTAGTGTACCGAGAGGAACATGAAGCGGACGACCTCTCCTCCGTATTCTTCCACGATTTCGGGCAGGGTGAAGAAGTTACCTTTTGATTTGCTCATCTTCTCCCCGCTCACGATTAAGTGCTCCCCGTGGACCCAGTAGCGGACAAAAGGCAGACCAGTGGCCCCTTCGGCCTGTGCGATTTCGTTTTCGTGGTGCGGGAAGATGAGGTCCACTCCTCCCGTATGAATATCCAGGGTCGGGCCGAAGGCTTTCATGGCCATGACGGAACATTCGGTGTGCCATCCCGGCCTGATTTTTCCCCAGGGGCTTTCGTAATAAATCCCCCGCGAAACCTCTTCGGAAGAAGAGGCTTTCAGGAGAGCAAAGTCCCTTGGATTGTCTTTCTCGTACTCGTCCACGTCCACCGAGGCCCCGACCTTTATACGGTCGGGGTCGATTTTAGAGAGTTTTCCGTAGGCCGGAAAGGCTGAGATCCTGAAGTAGACCGAGCCGTCTTTTTCGTAGGCAAGCCCTTTTTCCATGAGGGTTTCGGAAAGCTCGATCATCCCTGCAACGTTTTCCGTGGCCCTCGGGTACTCGGAGGCCCGCCTGATCTTCAGCAGGTCAAGCCCCCGGAAAAACTCCTCCGTGTATTTTTCCGTAAAAGCCCTGAGGGACATCCCGGCCTCTTCCGAGTCCCGGATGGTCTTGTCGTCGATATCCGTGATGTTCATTACAAGTTTCACGGCGTAGCCCAGGTACTCCAGGGTCCGGACAAGGTTATCCGTCATGAAAAAAGTCCTGTAGTTTCCTATATGGGGCAGGTTGTAGACCGTGGGGCCGCAGGCGTAGATCGAGACTCTGCCGGGCTCCAGGGGGACAAAAACTTCTTTTTTCCGGCTCAGGGTGTTGTAGACCTGTAACATTAAGGGTAGTTTTTGGACTGTAGGGTATTTAGTTTTGCTGTCCCCGGGTTTTTGGAAACTTCTTTTTGCCGGAGGTTTACGGATTTTTATCCCGGGCTGCTATTTATGGGGGCCCTCAACAGATTTATATTACCTACACGTTATATATATAACGTTAATTCGATATCTCTGTAAGAACATTTTCACTAAATAAGAAGAGGGCCGTATATGTTTGAGAAAATCATCCCAAAACAGCGAAAGATGTCCACTCAGGTCGGAGGGTTTCTAATCCTCGTGAGTGAGACCATGTTTCTTTTTTCCATCCTGAACTTCCTCATGATCAGCCGCCTGCAGTACTACAGTTCAGGTGACTCCTTTATCCGGGTTCTCTTTCCGAACTACATGATCTTTCTCGGGGCCATGGGGTTCATAGGTCTGACTGCGATGTTCCTCGTCTACGCTTACATCCTGCCGAGCAAGCAGCGTTTTTCCCAGGAGCAGGCCGTAAAGGACTCCCGGAGCCCTACCTACAACAAGCTGATTGAAATCCAGACCGAACTTGCCGAGACTCGAAAGTTGCTTGTGAAACTCTCGGAGAGGGTCGACGGACTTCCAAACGAAAAAACCTGAATTTTTTCCAATTTTCCCGAAAAAGTATGGTCTCAGAAATCATCCCCCGATTAAAAAAGCCAGCCCTAACCGTTATAAAGTGAAACCACTCCGGTTCCCTGCCGACCTCCACCTCGGGCCGGTCAGAGCCCTCCGGAAACCGGGATACATCATGTATAATTTACGCATGTATTCCAAGAAACCGATACTGTCGCAGGCAAACATAAATGAAGGGATTAAATAATAGGAAAATAATAACATCTCATATGCGAACATCCGAAACTTTTGCGAAGGTGGGTGCGACGGTAACTGCGGTAGGATTCATAGTATTATTACTGGGTATCCTTCTTACAATGACCCAGCATCCTGTAAATAACCATATAGGCGGGTTAATAATGCTAGGCCCTATCCCCATCGCCTTTGGTTCCTCTCCTGAAATTACAACAAATATACTCGGAATCGGTTTATTAATTATGATTATGTATCTCTTTTTATGGAAAACGAAGCGTTGATCGGGAATTCACTTGTTTTTCTTGGGATTTTTATAATATTCATCGGCTTATTGATTTTCGTACTCGGAAACTTTTTTGAAATACGGTCATCCGGTAGCCGGAGCAGGCAACCGGAAAATGAGGATTTTTTTGAAAGAAAAGGGGTTCCGGAAAGAAGCGGTCCTTTTGAAAGAAGTGGTTCTGCCAGGCAGGGCTTTGGAAAAAAAAGCACTTGCGGATACGGCACGGAGAGAAACTTTCCGGAAAACAGTTCTTCTCTGAAAGTAAGAGGCGGAGGGGTGATAATGCTTGGCCCTGTCCCCATTGTTTTCGGAAGCGACGGAGATAGTGCAAAAAGCGCGATAATACTCGCAATTATCCTTACTATCCTTGCTTTCCTTATTTTCAGAGGGCCTGTTTTTCAGTAATTTACCGGGTCAATGGAAGTAATTCTGGCTTTTTCTCCGCATACGGGACATTCGGGATTTTTCCTCACCTTGATTTCGTTAAAAGTCATGCAAAGGGCATCATAATAGAGCATGCGGCCCTTCAGAAGGCTTCCTTTCCCAAGCAGGCATTTCAGGACTTCCGTGGCCTGTATGGCCCCAATAACTCCCGGAAGGACTCCGAGCACCCCCTCGTCTCCCGGCCTGCGCTCCGTTTTGGGCGGGCGCTCAAAAAGGCACCTGTAGCAGGGCCCATTTCCCGGAAGGATCGTCATTGCCTGGCCCTCAAAGCGATAGATGCTCCCGTGACAGAGCGGTTTTTTCAAAAGCACGCAGGCGTCATTTACAAGGAAACGGGTAGCAAAATTATCCGAGCAGTCCACGACCACATCATAGGCTTTTACAAGCTCCAGAATATTTTCGGGGTTCACCCTTTCAGGAAAGGGCTCTACCCGCACCTCAGGGTTGAGTTTTCGCACGAACTCTGCCGCAGACTCGACTTTCGGGACCCCCAGTTTTCCTCCGTGGATCACCTGACGCTGCAGGTTGCTGCAGTCCACGACATCTCCGTCAGCAATTCCCAGGGTACCCACTCCGGCCGCAGCAAGGTACGATATAACAGGGGAACCCAGGCCGCCCGCTCCTATGCAAAGGATGCGGGAGGAGAGCAGACGTCTCTGGCCTGCCTCCCCTATTTCCGGAAGGGCGATGTTCCGGGCATAACGGGAGAGCTGTTTTTCAGAAAGTTTTTCATTAATATTTTCATTAATATTTTCATTAATATTTTCATTAATATTTTCATTAATATTTTCATTAATATTTTCA
>JAQVBP010000021.1:16028-18394 GCA_028690255.1 Methanosarcinaceae archaeon | reverse complement strand
TTTTCATTAATATTTTCATTAATATTTTCATTAATATTTTCATTAATATTTTCATTAATATTTTCATTAATATTTTCAGGAAGTTTTTCTGGAATTCTTGTGGGATACTTTTCGGCCATGGAAGCGGAACTCCTGCTGCTTATTCTCAATTAGAAGTTTTCAATGTACCTTTAGGAGATATAAATTCTATGGAGGGCCTTTTATCCCAATCAAAACATTATTATCTATTAAGGCTAAAACCAGCGCGTATGTTTACGATTATCACAGGCGCGCAGTTCGGTGACGAGGGAAAAGGCAAGATCGTTGACCTTCTTGCAAAAGATTATGATTTTGTAGCCCGTTTTCAGGGTGGGAACAACGCCGGACATACGGTAAAGGTAGAAGATAAAGTGTACAAGCTTCATCTGATCCCCTCCGGAATTCTTCTGGAAGCAAGGGCCCTTATCGGGCCGGGGGTTGTTCTGGACCCTGCCGTTCTTTTAGAAGAAATGGAGATGCTGAGGGAAAACGGGGTGGAGGTCAACCCGGAAAAACTCGGGATCGACGCAAAGGCCAGTATAATCATGCCCTACCACATAGAACTGGACGGGCTCAGAGAAGCTGCCAGGGAAACGAAGATCGGGACCACAAAGCGCGGGATAGGCTTTGCGTATATAGACAAGGTCGCAAGGGACGAAGTCCGCCTGGCTGACCTGGCCGACGAAGAGCGTTTCCTTGCAAGGCTGGAGGAACTCGCTCCTCAGAAGGAAAGCGAGATTTCCGCCCTTGGGGGAGCCCCGGCCCTTGTCAGGGACAGGGCCCTTATAGAAAAATACGTTAAACTCGGAAAAGAGCTCGGGCCCTATATCACGGATGTCTCAAGGGAGATTAACGAGGCCCTGGACGCCGGAAAGAACGTAATGGCCGAGGCTGCCCAGGGCACGCACCTTGACGTAATTCACGGGACTCAGAAGTTCGTTACCTCTTCTTCCACAATCGCAGGCTCCGCCTGTGCCAACCTGGGAGTGGGGCCGACAAGGGTGGACAACGTGATCGCAATTGTCAAAGCTTATATAACCAGGGTCGGAGAAGGGCCCCTTCCAACGGAGCTTTTCGGGGAACTCGGAGAACGGCTCCAGAAAGCCGGAGGCGAATTCGGGACGACCACGGGCAGAGGCCGAAGGTGCGGCTGGTTTGATTTGCCCCTCCTGAAAAAAGCCATTGCCCTGAATGGCTACACGGGAATTGCCCTCACTAAACTCGACGTGCTTTCGGAGCTCGAACCTGTCAGGATCTGTGTGGGGTACCGCTACAGGGGAGAAACAATAAACTATCCTCCCGAGCTTACGGAAGACTTTGCGGAGTGCGAACCTGTCTACGAAGCCCTGCCCGGCTGGAAGGCCGAACTGACAGAGGTCAGGTGTTTTGAGGACCTGCCTGAAAATGCCCGAAACTACGTCAACAGGTTAGAAGAGCTTATGGGAGTTCCTATCCGTTATATCTCGGTGGGGCCGGGTCGGGCACAAACCTTTAAAAAACAGTAACTACCTTTAGTTATCTACCGGGCACACCGAAAGGTGTATATATTAACCAAGAAATTAATCAAACTCACTTTCCAGTTTAGACTAGATCATACTAATCGGCATTATCAAGTCTTGATACTGAAAATGCGGGTTCTTCATTTGGGGCTCCCGCAGAGTCCAGTAAGTCCAGTAGGAGTCCAATACTGGCAAACCAGCTTGAGTGGATCAGAGTTACAATGTGCCAGTCCTAAAAGACAGAGGCTGAAGCCAGAACGGCACGGGTTGAAGCCAGAACGGCACAGGCTGATAAATTCAGCCATCTTCAATAAAAATCAGACTAACTCTTAAATGGAGGAGAGTATGACAACCGCTTATGATGTCCCTGCAGCGGAACTGATCGACAAGGTTGCAGGAATTCTAAAAGAAAATGATAAAGTAGTCCCCCCAGAATGGGCGGAATCCGTAAAGACCGGTGTTCACAAGGAACTTCCACCAATCGAAGCAGACTGGTGGTACACCAGGTGTGCCGCAGTCCTTAGAAAGATCTATGCAGACGGGCCTGTCGGTATCGAGAGGCTTCGCTCTGTTTACGGTGGTAAAAGGGATAGAGGCTCACAGCCCTACAAGAGAGTAAAGGGCAGCGGCTCCATTGCCAGAAAGGCTGTGCAGCAGCTTGAAGCTGCAGGGCTCCTGCAGAAGGTAAAGGACGGAAGAGCCGTATCCCCTCAGGGAAGATCCATGCTTGACAATGCAGCTCACGAAGTCAAGCAGGAATTACTTGAAAAGTTTCCGGGACTCGCAAAATACTGAAAACTGAACTTGTCGGAAGGGGTTAATTTTTCCCCAATGAGGTAAATTTTTCCC
>JAQVBP010000021.1:12493-15928 GCA_028690255.1 Methanosarcinaceae archaeon | reverse complement strand
AATTTTTCCCCAATGAGGTAAATTTTTCCCGGAAGGCTGAGATTTATTTTCAGAATTTTTTTCCCGAAAAGCTTAACCTTATATCTTTATAATATTTTTTCCGGTGATTGCCATGTCAACAATGGATAACGAGCTTGAAGAACTTCGTAAGAGACGGCTTGCCGAATTGCAACAACAGCAACAAATGCAGCAGCCTGACCCTCAGGCCGCGTATCAGCAGGAGCAGGCAAAAGCTGAGATGGATGCCCAAAAACAGGCAATTCTGCGTCAGATCCTGACCCCTGAAGCCAGGGAACGCCTGAACACCCTTAAAATGTCAAGGGCGGCAGTCGGGGAACAGCTTGAAATGCAGCTTATTTCCCTTGCCCAGAGCGGGAGGCTTCAGTCCAAGATTGATGACGCTCAGCTCAAAGGTCTCCTTATGAAGATGCAGCCGAAAAAGCGCAAGACTTCCATTACCAGGGTTTAAACGCGATGAGAGTCTCTGTCCTGTTCAGCGGAGGGAAAGACAGTTCCCTTGCAGCCCTTTTGCTCGAACCGTTTTTTGACGTGGAGCTTGTAACCTGCACCTTCGGGTTAGTCCCGACAGGTGAGATTGCGGCAAAAACTGCCGGAGAATTAAATTTCCCGCACAGGACTCTTCTTCTGGACAGGGGCATTCTCGAATCCGCGTATGAGCTGATAATGAAAGACGGTTTTCCGAAAAACGCGATAAACCATATCCACGAAAAAGCCGTCGAGGCTCTGGCCTCTGACCCTGAAGTGCCGGTTATCGCGGACGGGACAAGGAGAGACGACCGGGTCCCGGTGCTTGACCTGCCGCGGGCAAGGAGCATCGAAGACCGCTTCGGGGTCCAGTATACATGTCCTCTGAGAGGGTATGGCAGGAAAGCCGTTGACCTTCTTGTGAAAAAGCACCTGATAATTGAGGAAGGGTTGAGTGAATATACGGTCAAGGCCGATTACGAAACCGAGCTTCGGGAACTGATCAGGCAGCGGGCCGGAGAAGATAAGATACGTGACCTTTTCCCGGTGCATGTCCAGTCCCACGTCCTTACCCGGAAAAAGCTTCATTAAAGAGGGCTGGATTAATGATTTATAGAATAATCAAGATATTCGGCCTAAGCGATAAGCTGGAAAAACCTTCCCGGAAACGGGAAGTTGCGGGAATCAATACTAACAGAAGATCAATTCGAACCGGCCGGTCACAGCTTAAAGCTGGATCGATCACGGATTATAAAAATTACAGATTATAAGGGTGTGATTCTTTTGAGTCATAACATGAAAGGACAAAAAATGAGGTTGGCAAAAGCGCACAACCAGAACACAAGGGTCCCGATGTGGGTTATTGTGAAGACGAACCGTAAGGTAGTAACTCATCCCAAGAGAAGGCACTGGAGAAGAAGAAGCCTTAAGGTAAAGTAAGGTGGGTAAAATGGCAGATGAAGTTGTTAAAGAACAGGTATATACCGTTCCTCTCAGGGTGGCAAGAAAAGTCCCTGTCTGGAAAAGGGCTAACAGGGCAATTATCGAAGTCAGGAAGTACCTTGTCAGGCACCTCAAGACCGATGAAACCAAGATTAAACTGGATCGCTCCATTAATGAGCATATCTGGAATAGAGGCTGCGAAAAGCCCCCTCTCTCGATCCGCATCCGTGCGGTGAAATTTGAGGACGGCGAGGTGCAGGCCGAACTTGCTTAAGTTAAGTTAAGGATTTGAAGACGCTAGTATGATCCGAACGGTTAACATCTACGACACTCCCATTATAGGGGTTTTTGCGACCTGCTCCGAGGACGTGGCCCTTGTCCCTACCGGTACAAAGCCAGAGGTCTGTGCGTTACTTGAAGAGTTACTTGACCTCAGGGTCCTTCAGACCCTTGTAGCCGGCAGCGTTGTTGTGGGTTCGCTCTCCCGGGGAAATTCAAACGGTTTTATTTTCCCCCTGAACAGCGATACCGACAAACTGCAGAAACTTCTGGACCTGCCGGCCGTAACTCTTCCGTCCAGGCTAAACGCTCTTGGAAACCTTGTCCTTGTCAATGATTCCGCGGCCCTGGTGCATCCTGAATTTTCAGATAAAGCCCTGGAGATTATTTCCCGGACTTTCAAGGTGGACGTATACAGGGGCACCATTGCCGGAATCCAGAACGTAGGGATGGCAGGGGTTGTAACAAACAAAGGCCTGCTGGTGCATCCGAGGGTGACACCTTCCGAAAGGGAAATGCTGGAAGATATTTTCGGCTTCCCCGTGGAAATAGGTACCACAAACTTCGGGACCCAGATGCTTGGTTCCGGCCTGCTCGCAAACTCGAAAGGGTACGTCGCAGGCTCCGATACCACGGGTCATGAACTTGGAAGGATCGAAGACGCACTCGGGTTTATAAAATGAGTCAAAATTTTTAAATCCGGTAAATATTCTTCAAAGATCCGGGATTCGCTTAAACTTCTTTAACCCCGGTTTTGATAATTCGGGGCCGGATACTCAATGGATTGCGGGCCCTGAAGTCCCGGACTGCGGAATGAAGTCAGTTCCCTGGTCGGGATTCATTAGGGCTTTATTTTGGTTCTGGCTCCAGGCCCCTTTTTCAGGCCACTATCTTTAACCGTTCAGCATCCATAACATCTATAATTAAAGCATGGTGATCAATTATGAAGAACTTCGTAGTCACAGGCACCTTCAAAGCAGGGTATTCATGGGCAAAATTCACGAAGAGTGTGGAAAGCCAGAACGAGAAAAACGCAATTGAAAAGACCTACTCGACCTTTGGCAGCAAGCACCGCGTCAAGAGAAATCAAATTAAAATCGAAAACATCACAGAGGAATGATCATGCCGGAAGTCAGTGAAGAGCTTCAAAATCTGGCAGCCAGACACCAGGAACTTCAGAGGAGGGCAGAAGCCATCCGGGAAGAAATGAATATGGTGCAGGCCTCCATTGCAAGCTGTGATAGGGCAATCGAGACCATAGGGGAACTGAAAAAAGCCAGAGAAGAAAAGGAAAGTGCCGAGACTATGGTACCTCTGGGCTTCGGTTCCTTCGCTCATGCCGAAATCAGGGATACCGACAGGATTGTCGTGAATCTCGGAGCCGGGTTCAGCGCAGAGAAAACTGCAGATGGCGCGGTAGAGACCCTGAAGAGTCGCAGGGAACAGCTTGGAAAAATCATGGAACAGATGAACGCTTCACTGGCTAAGTTCGCACAGGGCATGCAGGCTCTTGAAGCTGAAGCCACCAGCATGAGTCGGGTGACTCCTCCCTCTCCCGGGCGGGCTTTTTGAACCGGGGCCGGTAAAGGCCCTAAGTTCAAAATTTAAACATTCAATAATTTAAACATTCAATAATTTAAACATTCAATAATTTAAACATTCAATAATTTAAACATTCAATAATTTAAACATTCAATAATTTAAACATTCAATAATTTAAACATTCAA
>JAQVBP010000021.1:10514-12393 GCA_028690255.1 Methanosarcinaceae archaeon | reverse complement strand
AATTTAAACATTCAATAATTTAAACATTCAATAATTTAAACATTCAATAATTTAAACATTCAATAATTTAAACATTCAATAATTTAAACATTCAATAATTTAAACATTCAATAATTTAAACATTCAACTTAAGTAAGCGGCAAACCTGCCTGCTTATAAATTTATTTAGTGTGAAAGTACAATATATTTTCATTTTTTGTGTCGGTTATTCAAAAATAACATACTCGTTTTTTAAATCTTTTTTTGGGATGGATCCTCTTGTTCAACAAACTAAAAGAGAAACTCAGCGGTTTTAAAAAGACACTCAGTAAAACGATCGATGAGAAAGCGGTCGCTATCGAGCCCGTAGAGGAAAATATCCCGGGGGTCGAGCTACCTGAAGCTCAGGAAATCGTAGAGGAAGCGGAGCTTGCTGCCCATGCTCTGGAAGATGCGGGAGAAAAAGCCCCTGTGTCCGGGCCGGTCAGGGGCTCGGGTAGAATAAAAGAAGAAATCGAAGCTGCCCAAAATACTGCCCCCGAGAAAAAATCCTTTTTCAAAAAGGCCTCAAAGGTGGGTTTTGCTCAAAAGGCAAAAGCTCTAGTTTTTAACAGGGAGGTCTATCTTGATGGTAAGGACCTCGAAGAGCCTTTCTGGGAACTTGAGATGGCGCTTCTCGAAAGCGACCTTGCACTTTCCGTCTCGGAGGCTATTGTGGAGTCCGTTAAAAACCAGCTTGTGGGCACAACAAAGCGCATAGGTGCAAACACGGGTTCAATAGTGGAAGATGCCCTTAAAAACGCCATCTTCGACGTGGTTTCTGCCAATACTATTGATTTTGATGAATATGTAAAGGGCAAAAAAAAGCCCGTCCATATTGTCTTTGTGGGGGTCAACGGGACAGGCAAGACCACCTCCATTGCAAAACTCACAAAGAGATTGCAGAACTCGGGCTATTCCGTAGTCCTGGCCGCGGCGGACACTTTCAGGGCGGGGGCTATTGACCAGCTCGAAGTACATGCAAACAGGCTCGGAGTAAAGATGGTCAAGCACCAGGAAGGGGCCGACCCCGCAGCTGTTGTGTATGATGCGGTTCAGTATGCCAGGTCCCACAGAATCGATGTCGTGCTTTCGGATACTGCCGGGCGTCTTCATACGAACGTGAACCTTATGGTGCAGATGGAAAAGATCTGCCGGGTAAGTGCGCCGGACCTTGTGATCTTCGTGGACGAGGCCGTTGCAGGAAACGATGCGGTTGAAAGGGCAGCTCTGTTTAACCAGGCCGTGCCAATTGACGGGTCCATCCTTACAAAGATCGATGCCGACGCCAAAGGCGGAGCCGCCATATCCATTGCTTATATAACAGGCAAGCCCATCCTTTTCCTGGGCGTGGGCCAGGGATACGAAGACCTGAAAAAATTCGATCCGGAATGGTTTGTGGACCAGCTCTTTAATAGCTAAAAAATGTTTTAGGGGGACGTGCTCTGAAACTACGGAGATCTCCCCTTTTTCTTTTTATTCCCTTATTTTTTCCGATGGGGTGATTTCACATCCCCGGCTCTTCGGGGATAATTACCCAGGCTATGATGTAAGCCGGAATCCCGGCCCCGACTCCGAGGAAAACAAAAAGTACCCACAAAAGTCTGACAATTGTCGGATCTATGTCAAAGTATTCAGCTATGCCGCCGCAGACTCCGGCAATCATCCTATTTTTTTTCGATCTGTAGAGGGTTTTGTCCATTATTTCACCATTTTTTGAATATTACTTAGGACTTATGCAGTTGAACAAAAAACCAGTAGCATGAAGCACCAAACTGTCTAAAGCACAATATTCATGACAAGCTTTCATGTGCCTGGTTTTACATATCAAGTGCGTAACTCATAGTACTATATAAATGGG
>JAQVBP010000021.1:6527-10414 GCA_028690255.1 Methanosarcinaceae archaeon | reverse complement strand
CGGAATTTCAAATAAATCGGAATTTCAAATAAATCGGAATTCTCAGAAAAACTCAGCTTCGGCCACTCCGGCCAGTAGAAACACCCAGTCGCTCATTATTCCTTCGGAAATTACGTTTTCTCCAAAGGCCTGTATGTAAATCCTGAAGGCTTTCCCGTCAGGGACAAAAAGTCCTTCTGCAGTGTAATAATATGATTCTTCAGGTTCCACATACAGGGGTATGCTTTCGATTTCGTCCCAGATCACGCCTTTCTCCCGGGACTGAAGTGCAACATAGATAACGGTGTTTTCGGCAGTTTCGGACCCCACATTTTTCATCGTTACATTGACGTCCACTATACCTCCCTCTTTGCTACACTCGCATACTCCTCTAAAATCAAGATCAATAAAGGGCCTTTTGAATATGGGAATAACCTTTACTGGCTGGTTAACATATTCTTCGGGCATTTCCCCTATATCCCATTCGGACCCTGTGGTCTCAAGGTAATAGTAAGAGTCTCCATTGTAAGTAAAACTTTTTCCGGAAAAGCCGGAATCGGTTTTTATTCCGATTGCCATATGCTCGGGAAGCTCTAAGAGTATCACTTCATAGCCTATTTCCTGAAGGATGGCTGCGGAAAGGATGGACGTATCCTCACAATCTCCTCCGTTCTCGTAAAGGGTCTCGTAGGGAAAACGGGGGTACTGGTCATAGCCGGCACTCACAAGATCCGAGGTATAATTCAGGGACTGGACAAAAGAGGTGCAAAGGCCCGGCATTTCCTTTTCTTTAAGCCTGTATTGCCGGGCGAGTTTTGTGAGAGTTTCCGCAATGTTTTGAATCAGTCTGTCGTCATAGGGATCCGAGGCAAAAAGATCATAATCCCGTCTGCGAGTCCTTTCCTTATATACCTGGTAAAGCTCATCATCAAGCAGCATTGTCAGATGCCATTCATAGCCTCCATAATTCCAGGTATAGTCCCGAGAAGACCTGTCGGAACTGAGCTGCTTTTCCGTGACCTTGATTCCGGTAGCTTCAAGATTTATTCCTCCGGGTTCTGGCACATCCAAATTCAGGAAATTCTCTTTCTCTGAATTCCGAGAATTTTCTTCCCCGGACTTCAGGAAATCCACTCTCTCTGAATTCAGAGAGTTTTCTTCCCCGGACTTCAGGGTTCCCGCTTCCTTTGAATTCAGTGAATCCGCTCCCATTGAATTCAGGTCTCCTGCTCCTTCCGGACTAAAGGTATCCTTTACTGGTTTGAATTCCTCTGAATGGAAGAAAAACAGGAAACCTGTAAAAAGCAGTATCAATAGGAAAAAGAACAGAATATTCTTAAGCTTCATGAATAATTCCTTCTTCTCTCTGAAAACGGGGTTTAAGTTATCTCCGACAGCAGAAGTTCCCCTCCTCAAAAACCCGAGCCGAATGGCTAAGATTTTAGGGAGGGGCGGCTGTATTCCAGAGATCTTCTCGCCTGTCTGAATGCACGGCGTCCACTTCTATCAGGCTCTCAGGGTAGGGGTCAAAAAAGGTCTGTCTCATCAGGTATTCATCCCCAAAACGCACTATCCAGGCCCGTATAATGTTCAAAGCCGGACAGAATGGGACATGTCCTGCTCTGTAGCGCTGTAGCCAGTCCAGAAAGAAGGCTTTCTCCCTCTCGCTCAGTTCTTTTGAAAAATGTCCGAGGGCGTGCATGAGCACGTTGATTTTCGAAGTGTACCTCGGGGCCCCCCCCGAGAATGCTCGAAAGAGGTGAGACTGATATTCGAGGGCCAGTTCTTCAAAAGGCTTTTTTTCAGGATTTGCAACAATTTTTCCCATTTTTTTGAGTTCGGCCTGGGAATAGGCCATCAGAAGGTAGCTGTTCTCGGTGTGGAAGGTGACCAGGTCCTTCATCTGCCCTTCGTTTTTCAGCTTTCGAAATGCAGCAAGTGTAAAGAGTTTTGTCAGAAAATGCTCCTCTATCCTGTGGTTTCGGAGCCGGCCTTCATCTTCGATGGCAAGAAAAGGATACCTTAAAAGAACGGCCCCTCCGAAAAAACCCGCAGTCTTTGCGATAGCTCTCGATTTTTCCATGGTCCCGTAGACCTTCACGTCCTTTAGCCCGCAGGACGGAGAGCGGGATTTCAGGATAAAGCCGTCAACATTCTCCAGAGAGTTTAGAAAAGAAGGGACGAAATCGTTCATTTTTTCCGTAACGTCCAGGCCGCTTGCAGGCTGCACAAGCCTGTGTTTTCCTCCCCCGGATACGATCCTGATCGGATTCCTCGGGACTCCAAGCCCGATTTCAAGTTCGGCACAGACAGGTAGAAAATCCGCGTAATTTTTGAGCTTTTCAACTATAGGGCTCGATATCATGTCCCCGTTATACCTGCAATGATCAAAACCCAGGCACCTGCTGACCACTACCTTCGGCTGAACAAACTCTCTCGTAAGAACTCCCCATACAAAAGATGCCCTCCTTACATAAATTCATTTCCAGGAAAAACCGGCTACTGTTACTGTTTTTATTTCCTAAATTAAGTTCCTGATGAATTTAGATCTGCGTAAAACAGTTTCAAAATAGGGGTGAATATGTCAAAAAAGAAATTTTTATAAAAATTAAGCAGAAACCCCCTGAGTCATTATTTCAGGGGCTCACATTTGGTAGGCAGGAAGCTCCTTTGCTTTATTTCAGGGGCAGTTTACTTTTCAAGTATATTAAAAATATCTTGAATTTTTTCATTGTTTATTGAATACAGCCTCATTTTTCCATCTTTTCGAACCTTGATGATACCCCAGTTCTGGAGTTTTGCCAGGTGCATCGAAGTATTGGATTGGGTCTTTCCGATCAGGTTCGGGATTTCACAGGCACATTTTTCTCCTTTTAGAAGGACCTTTACGATTCTGTACCGGGTTTCTTCGCTGAGGGCCTTGAAAAGCCGTATATTTATTTCATCAATCATATAATCAATTATTGATATTTCAAATGATAAATAATTTTCTGCTTCAGGAATTGATTTTTAAAACTAATTTGAATATTTCAAAAAAAGGTCAACTCCTCCTGAGTCCCTGGTTCAGGAGATGTTTGCAAATAGGGGGACAAAAATTAAAAAGAAAAGTAGGGGAGCTTATTCGGCTTGAAGGATTTCCTTTACTTTTTCAAGAGCAAGGGAAACTTCCTCTTCCTTGAGGTCTTTGTCTTTGTTCTTCTTTATTCCCAGTTCTGAAATCACAATGTGGCGGTCCACGTTGAAACCTGCCAGTTCCAGGGTTTTCCTGGCACAGTTTACCGGGCATCCGTCGATAGCGATCAGTTTTTCGGAGGCTTCGGCAGACTTCATAATCCCGGCAGCCCGGGCCCCTATCCCGACCGTACACATCATGTTTCCGACTTCCTGTTTTTCGAGTTCTATTGCGATTTTGTTTGAGATCTGGCCTGCGTTGGAAGCCCCTGCACAGGGGAAGATTGCAACGTTTGCGGAGCCACATGCGCATTTTGTGTTTTCTGCCATAGTATCACCTGTTTTTTGTTTTTTTACTACCTGGTTTTTGCTACCTGTTTTTTGTTTTTAAATCAATTTTTGTTTTATGGAAAAATTGAAATATATTTTATAAAGAGTGCTTTGGTAGATTATTCCGTAATCCATTTCTTGATATCATCGAGGCTTGGAATTTTGCCTGCGATTTTCACGTCCCCGTCAATCACAAGGGCAGGGGTTATCATGACTCCGTAGTTCAGGATTGTCTCAAAATCTTCTACCTTGACAATTTCCGCGTCCACACCGGTTTCTTTTACAGCCTTTTCGGCGAGTTCTTTGGTTTTGTTGCACTTTGCGCAACCTGAGCCCAGTACTTCGATTTTCATGTCTTTCACCATCTTTTAAATTCTGATTTATTTCTGATTTATTTCTGATTTATT
>JAQVBP010000021.1:4470-6427 GCA_028690255.1 Methanosarcinaceae archaeon | reverse complement strand
TTCTGATTTATTTCTGATTTATTTCTGATTTATTCCTATATATTCTGATTTTAGCATGAAAGTGCTGTGTACTTTCATTTTTTGTGCATGTTATTCACAGAATATCATGTACGTTTTTTATAAGAAGAAACCCCCCGAGTCTTTAACTCAGGGGAAGAATGCTTCGGGCCTCAAGCAATCATTTCCCCGAACACAAAGCCTGAAACGGTTGCGATCAGGACCACAAGTGCGATATAAGTCATACCCCGCTTCGCCCCCATGATCCTGTTGATTACGATCATGTTGGGAAGGCTGAGCGCCGGCCCCGCAAGCAGCATGGCAAGAGAAGGTCCTTTTCCCATTCCGAGCCGGGTGAGGGCGTCAATGATAGGGACTTCGGTAAGTGTGGAGAAATACATAAGGGCCCCGGCAAGAGAGGAAATGAAGTTCGAGCCCGGGGAATTTCCTCCCACAAAGGAGGCCACGATTTCTTTGGGAAGCACCACAACCGCAATCCCTGCAAAGAAGACGCCTATGATCAGGAGGGGCGTAATTTGCCGGGTCAGGAACCAGGTCTCGCCCATCCAGCTTTCCAGCTCCTCTTTTGAAAACCACCTGTAAGACATGTAAGCCGTAAACCCTATCATAGGGGTCCAGGCAAGGAGCTGGGTGCTAAACTTCCAGCCCCAGGTAGTCATGAGTTCGGGAGCCACAAGGATGGCAAGGAGCAGGAGGAAAAGCCGGGCACTGTTTTTGTGTTCTTCTTCCCCGAAGGTCTTTATCGATCTTCTTTCCAACCCTTTCTTTTCATAGGCAAGGGCCATCACCAGCCCCACAAGTACGGAAAGGAGCACCGCCGTAAAGGCCCGGGCTGCCCCGAGGTCGTATCCCAGGATTTTTGCCGTATAGACAATCGCCAGGATGTTGATTGCAGGGGCTGAAAACAAAAAAGTGCTTGCGGGCCCTATGCCTGCACCCCTTTTATAGATCCCTGCAAAAAGAGGCAGCACCGTGCAGCTACAGACCGCAAGCAAACAGCCGGAAACCGCGGCCACGGTGTACGAGATGTACCGGGGGGCATCCGCTCCGAAGAATTTGAGCACGGATTCCTTGGAAAAGAGGGAGGCAATAGCTCCGGCAAGGAAAAAGGCAGGTACAAGGCACATCAGCACATGCAGGGCCAGGTATTCCTGTACCGAATGAAGGCCAACTGTCATCAGATAAATGATATAATCAATAGTCATTTTTTCAGATCCTGAAGTTCTATTTCAAATATATTTGAAATATCCTATTTAACATTTTCTATTTCAAAATAATTTGAAATACGGTCCCTGGCAAAATAAGAGGATTTCGGACAAAAGATAAAAACCGGGTTGAGGTATGGAAAGTCATCTCTGACCCGGCCTGCCCTGAGCTACTGGCCTCCGTTTTTAATTTTGGGCCTCTTCATAAGCCCTTTTTGTCATTCCCTTTATCTTTTCTCTGACAAGGGCTGACTTTTCACAGTTGGAAGCTACTTTCGGGCTGCAGTTTATGAGCACGTCCATCACCCTATCGGCCATTTTGTAGTTTTCCGTATCTTCGAGCTTTTCCAGAAGTTTGGCCAGTCCCCCGTTGAATTTCCTGCATTTTTCATAATCAGAGCTTGCCCGGTCATGCAGTTCGCACAGTTCTTCCAGATCCTTCAGGATTTCAGGCCAGTTTTTTTTATCGGTCATAATGGTGGGCCCCATTAGGATATTTTTTACTAATTTTTCAAACTTTCTGCGGGTTTCAAAGCCTGGTCTCAGAATGTATAAGCCTTTTCGCAGTGCTCCATTAAGTCTTCTATGAATGTTTCGTAAAAAGCTTCCGGAACCGTTAGCTCTGCTCCGGCCCGTGCCCTTTCGTTTCTGATTCCTTTGGTCTTTATCCCTTCGGCCTTTATCCCTTCCGTGTTTATCCCTTCGGCCTTTATCCCTTCCGTGTTTATCCCTTC
>JAQVBP010000021.1:0-4370 GCA_028690255.1 Methanosarcinaceae archaeon | reverse complement strand
CCGGAACCGTTAGCTCTGCTCCGGCCCGTGCCCTTTCGTTTCTGATTCCTTTGGTCTTTATCCCTTCGGCCTTTATCCCTTCCGTGTTTATCCCTTCGGCCTTTATCCCTTCCGTGTTTATCCCTTCCGTGTTTATCCCTTCGGCCTTTATCCCTTCGGCCTTTATCCCTTCGGCCTGTATCCTTTGGGTTCCTGTTCCTTCAGCTTTTATTCCTCTTGCTTCCAGATCCTCTTTGCAGGCGTAAACTTTGCAGGCGGGTATATTCTCTCCCAGCAGGTGATAGACTCCGTCTCCTGCAAGGTAGAGTCTGGCCGTATTACCTCTTTTTCCGATTCTGGCAATTAAGCTGAGGCAAAGTTCCGATCTTTGGCTTGAGGGGGGTTTTGTAAGGAGGAACACCTCTCCTTTTTTCGTAATCACGTTTGTTCACCCGTATTTATAAGACTTCAGCAGAAACCCCCTGAGTCTTTAGTTTCGTGGTAGTTCCCATATCAAAATCTGCAATTTAAAGAAGGAGCACGCAGTCAGATTTTTCCATCGCTTCCAGAAAGTCCTCCTCGTCCGTAAGCTCCACGGTTTCTATCAGGGTTTCCCACAAAAGCCCCCTTTCCAGCAGGGAAGGTTCATGGGCAAGCACTCTCAATTCCCCGTAAGCGTAGAGGATATCCGAAAGGTTGGGCACGCCCAGGCCGTTGCTGTCCTGACCTGCCAGAGCCAGGTAGACTCCGTCCCCGTAGAGGCCCAGGATAACATCCGGCCCGGTGAGACTTACGGCCGCCGAATTTAAAGTCCCGTAGGCTTTTTCACTGCCGTAGGGGGCGGTGTCCAGAAGATAAAATACGGATTTCATCGGTATTCCTCCTTTTAAATAATTCAGCGGGAGAGTGCTATTATCCGGTCGCTTTCGCTCAGCATCCCGGCCAGTTCATAGAGGCTGGTGACTTTTATTCCGGGGGGGTAATCTTCACTGTCCCCGGCTTTTGCCTGATACCCTCTGGCCGCAGCACAGCGGGCACAGGCCCTGATGACTGCACCTTTCTCGGCCAGGTCGGTGAATAGCTCGCCCAGACTGGAAAAAAAGGAAGGTGCCTGTCCGTTTTTGGGTATGTGCACCGCGTCCAGATAAAGGAATATGTTCACATGATAGTGGTTCAGCGCAGCCCCGGCAAGCTTGCAGGCCATGTCGGCATATTCGGAAATGTAGGGGCCGTCCGTAAGCACTATGGTCAGGGTCTTCAAAGGGGCCTCCGCCTCAGATGTACGCACTCAGGACCCGGAGGTGTTCCAGGCTGGTGGCATATTCCGGTTCTTCGAGGGTCGGGCATTTTTCCAGAGCCGTATCGCCTCCCATCAGTTTGATAGCGAAGGTATAGCAACCCTGTTCTCCGCATTCCCCGCAGTTGGTCTGAGGCAGGTATTTGTAGACTTCCATGGGATCGACCCTGACCTTTTCCCGGGGGGCAGGAGCAATACCTTTTGCTATGGCCCCGTTGATCGTTTCCTTCAGGTCTCCGAGAAGCTTTTTAGCCTCGGCCTCGTTTTTAATCATGGTAATAGTGACTTTCCCGCTGCCGTAGATGGTGGTCAGGACATCTCCTTTCTGGGTTATCAGGGCCCCGACCTTTTCCGAGTACCTGCCTCTCGGGAAGAGTGGTTCGAGGGCCTTTAACGTCCCTCCCGGAGAGGGGGTCATATTTGCGATTATCCTGAACTTCGTCGGGTCGGCTATGCAGGGTAAAAGCTGCCTGAGCTCTGCTATTTCCACGGGTTTTGCTCCGGAAAGGTCCGGGCTTTTATCCGTTCCTTCCCCGGCTTTTTCTTCAATGAAGTTCCTGCCGTATTCGCTCAGGCTTGCACTTCCCTCCTCAAGCTCTATCAGGCCTGCCTGCTTCAGGAGCTTGAGATGATAGTCGAGCATGGCTTTTCCGACTGTCTCTCCTATTTCCTCTATTCTCCTGTCTCCCTCGGCCAGGAAGTTCATCACCTTCTTTCGGGTACCGTTGGCCAGGGCGTTGTTTACCAGTTTTATCTCTTTCGGGTCTCCGGACATTTTCATATCCTCTCAAAATCCGTGGCCGAAATCTCTGCATGTATCTGTTTTTTCCGGAGGCTTCTCCCCTGGGGTGGACTTCTTTCTGCGGAGTTTGCAGCCACAATTTAATTTATTTTTAATATTTCCCTGAGTTGGTATTTATAGATTACCATTTCAATTTATTTTGAAATAATGGCCTTTAAACATCCTATTTTTTTCAAACATTCCCCTGCGCTTTTGGGGGGCACCTCATATACTTTTAACGCCAATGTTCTCGGGGTCCCGAACGTTGAGTTCAGGACCGGAAGTGCCTATGCCCTGCCTTTTGATGCCGGTTCGATTGAAACGGCGACCTGCTTTTTCATGCTCCATCACCTTGAAGATATCCGCTATGCCCTCTCTGAAATCAAAAGAGTCCTGAAAGCCGGAGGGGAACTGAAAGCGGTCGAACCGCTTGTGCAGCATCATACCCACGGGACTATGCTTTCGGCGGAAGGCTGGAAAGAGCTTTTCGAAGAGGCGGAGTTTGACACGGGGATGGAAAGCAGGCCTGGGGCTGTTATTCTGAGGGCAGTTAAAAAGGATCTTTAACTTTGCAGGTGGGGGTAGTTCACAAAACCCGCCAATAATTATTTAGACTATCATCTATACAGGTTTCAGGCATGATCCCCGAAACTTCTTATGATATCATCGTGGTGGGCGCAGGCCCAGCCGGCTCCACGGCTGCCCTGTATGCTGCAAGAAACGGGGCCTCGGTCCTTTTAATCGACAAAAAACAGGAGGTCGGAAACCCTATCCAGTGCGCGGGCTTTCTGCCTGACGCAAGCGAAGTCGGGGCCCTGCTTCCGGCAGCCGAACTGCCCGAGACCCTGAAAAACTATCCGGATTCCTGCGTCCTCCGCAAGGTAAGCACCCAGCGCATAATTCCCCCTTCCGGAAACGTTAAGGAATTCCCTGTTAAGGGGGCTGTCCTTGACCGCCGCAGGTATGACCAGTTCCTGGCAGAGCAGGCGGCTCTTGCAGGAGCCGAACTGATGGTTAAAACAAAGGTCCGTTCAATTGAAAACACTACGATTGAGACCTCGGGAGCTTTCGGAAAACACAGGATCCGCGCAAAAGCTATAATCGGGGCCGACGGCCCGAATTCCCTTGTCGCAAAGGCAAAAGGCCTTACCTGGAAACCCGGCTCGAAAGAAACTTCCGTCGCCCTTGAGTACCAGGTAAGAAACGTCGATATCGACCCTGATGCCCTCGAGATGTATTTTGGAAAAGAGTTCGTCCCCGGGGGCTACGCCTGGATTTTTCCGGAAGGCGAGGACAGGGCCAATGTTGGGGTCGGGCTGAGAACCGGTATGGCCGAAAAAGGGGTGTCTGCAAGGGATTATCTCCACCGCTTCATGCGAGAGCACCCCCTGGCCGCCCCCCGGCTAAAAAATGCCGTCGTCATGAACGTTATTGCGGGCATCCTTCCGGTCAACGGGGCTCCCGAAAAGACCGCGACTGTCGATTCCCTGATTGTGGGCGATGCGGCCGGCCACATCATCGCAACAAACGGGGGTGGAATTCCTCCCGCCATGATCGCAGGAAAAATCGCGGGAGAAACCGCTTCTGAATTTATACGGGGAAAAGGCCGGCTTGAGGCCTACGACCTGCGCTGGAGGGCCCAGATGGGGGCAGCTCTTGAAACCTCCGTCCAGGCCAGGCAGCTCATGGACGGGCTCATGAAGTCCGATACCCTGATGAATGCGGCCTTCCGGATAATTACCCCGGAACAGATGAAGGTCATGCAGTGTGGAAAAATGCCTGCTCCGGTCAGGCTCGGGCTTCAGGCCCTCAACCGAAAAAATAAAAATTAATTAAAGATCAGTGGAAGCAGGGTAAGGTTTTCAGGCTTCAATAGGTCCCATTTCCTGTTTCCGCATTTCGGTTTCGGCATCTTCCCGGTTGTATTTTGCCTCAGGGTAATCCGGCCGGATATCAAGGGCCTGGTCAAAGCAGTCAATCGCCTCTTTATATCGTTTCAGGGTGACGTATTCGAGGCCCTTGAGATTCCAGGCTCCTGCAAAGTCAGGCTTCAGTTCTATAACTTTGTCAAAATGCTCTATTTTCTTTTCAGGGTCCGTTTCCCTGGCCGCAAGCTGATACCATTCCTCGGCGCTTTTACCCTCGATCTGCTTTTTGAAAAGTTTGTCCAAAAAACCCAATTGAATCACTCCCCATTATTATATGGGGCTGGTAAATAGAAATAGATAGTGCTACTAAACTGGGGGCCGGTGAAATAAGAACTAAGTTTTTTTTCAGATAGATCCGGGCTTTATTTGAATCGATTTTCGTTTT
>JAQVBP010000173.1 GCA_028690255.1 Methanosarcinaceae archaeon | reverse complement strand
ACAGTATACAGAATATTTTTAAAAAAATCCGGATTTGTAAAGATGCAAACCCGGGTTTAAAAGGCGGTTATTATGAAAGTCATAAACAGTGCCCAGGGCGTAGGCGGTATTCTGAATTGTTTCAAGCTTCTTGTAGAGGGTTCGGAAAAAATTACTTTTGTAGGGACTCCAGGTTTTTGCACCCCCTTTGCCGAACTCATCGGCTTTGCGGTCCGCAAAAAGCAGCTTGCTTTCCTTCCGAATCTGGACTTTGAAGGTGCAAAATCGATTTCCATGACCGGAATGGGTATGCAGCTCGGGGATTTCGTTGATGCTCATGCCGATGTCGTGGTATTTTTAGGGGGGCTTGCTATGCCGAAGATCGGGGTGGAGGCAGGAGCTGCAAAGGAACTTGCGGAAAAAGTGCTAGAAGGCTCGGAAAAGGGGAAAATAATCGGAGTCTGTTTCCAGTCCATGTTCATGCAGCAGAAATGGGATGAAGTAATCGACTTCGATTACGTCCTCAATGCCGACCTGGCTATAGAGGTTATGGAAGCCTGAACCCCCTGGATATTCGGCTTCTATTACGCCCTCAATGCCGACCTGGCGATAGAGGTCATCTGGTTTTCAATTCCAATCAGGTAGTTCTCATACTTTGGAATCTATATACTACTCCGAAGGGCCGGGAGATCTTGCGGGGACAATGGGCCTCATGCTTACATACGTGGAAAACGTGGTGAAATTTGTCAATGAGTACTTTCATACCGCTGTTTTTGGCAGGAAATGGGGATTTCAGCATCCAACGCAGGATTTCTGTGAAGGCAAGTTTTTTTATGTGTGTCATTATGAAAAGGCCGCTCGCTTACGCGACCGGTGAGAGCACTGTCTCCCCTCCTATGGAAATCATAAATGTTTGTCGAAATCTGGTTTAAGCCACAAAATATTCCCCGATTTGATTTATTAAAAATAAAAAACCTGCTGAGGTGGAAAAGTGGACATATCAAACCAGGTCCCAGGGGTTGAAAGTCCGGCAAGCTCGAAAAACAGAAAAAATATTGGCTGGACATGGCGAAAAACCTATTGAGTCGCCAGGCCTGGTTTTCTGAATGATTCGAGACATATTAATTCCGCCAGGGTGGAATTGATTGCTGAAGATACGGGAAAACGATCCGAAACTTCGTTTAAAAGATTGTTTTTAAAAAGGTCCCGAAGACTCTCATAAGCCGCAGGGAGTTTCCGGACAACATGAGTTTTTTCAGCAGGACTGAGGGGTGGTCCATGTCCCCGTATTCCGTGATCGTTTCAAGGATGGAGGGTTTGTTAAGGCCCCCTATCAGTTCGTTTAACTGTTCGTCTTGCAAATTCCCGATGTAATCGTGGACTTTCAGCCCAATTTCAAGCTCTTTTCCAAGCCCCTTTCGCCAGAGCCGGTCGTATTCCGAAAGCCGCTCTAAGGAAAGGTCCCCTTCAAGTGCAGCCCCGGCCGCTACCCTGCCCGCGATTTTTGCGGCAAAGGCCCCCGGATAAATTCCTCCTCCGGAAGTCGGTTTCGCCTGTCCTGCGGCGTCGCCCACAAGCATCACCCCGTCGCTTACGGTTTTTTCCGGAGGACCTATGGGAATTCCCCCGACAACAAAATCGAGCATGTCCCCTCCGTATCTGGCTTTTACGTGAGGGTTTGTCTCAAGCAGGCGGCGGAGATAGGAGAGCGGCAGCCTTTCATCCCTTCCGGTATCCCTGACGAAGCGGGGGTCCAGAGCAAGCCCTATCCTTGAGACCTTTTCGTTAACAGGTATGGTCCAGGCGAAAAAGCCGGAAGCCGCAGAGCCCGGGAAAAGTTCGACAAAATCAGCGGCATCCGGGGCATAGGAGGCCTCGATCTGAATTCCAGGAAGCACGGTTTTCGGCCGACCGAGTCCCGCAAAGCGGGCGATCTGGCTTTTCACCCCGTCGGCCCCGATTACCACGCCTGCGGTTATGGTTTCGGGTTTGCCGTTTTTCAGGACCGGGAGTTTTAGACCCGGGTTTTTCCTGGTTTTTGATCCTGATTTCGGTTCTGATTTCGATCCGGATTCAGAGCCTGACCCTTCTCCCCCCCCGGTCCCCGGATCAAAATTGATTTTTTCAAGCCCCACGGCCCGGGTCCTGAGGGAGATTTCGACTCCTTCCTCGACGGCCATAGCTGCCAGGGTGCGGTCGAAGTTTTTCCTTGAGACCACGTAGGCTTTTGTATGTTTTCCGTCTATTGGAAGACACTGCCCGTCCGGAGCGTGTACGAAGGCCCCCCTCACGGAATTGAAAACAAATTCATCCGAAGGCTTAAGGTCGCACTCGGAAACGGCCCGTGTGCTAAGGAGGCCTGCACAACCCACCGGAGAACCTATGAAGGCGTGTTCCTCGATTAAAAGCACCTTTGCCCCGTTCATGGCTGCATACCGGGCCGCGGTTGAACCGGCAGGACCCGCACCCACAACTACCACGTCATACATCATAGCAATATTTTCCGTGTTGTTATTTTGTTGTTGTTTTTTCGTTTATTCTATTGATTATAAAAAAGAGGCAATCATTTAGTATGAAAATTTCCTGATCAATGGATCGATTTCAAAAATCTGGGTTTTTGAACATACTTTGGAATCGAATAGTAGTTGACCTTTAATTGCAGCTTGTAGACCTGTTGATTGATGTTTTAATTTTGTTTTAATTTAAAAATGACCATTGTAGATAAAAATGTGATTCCAAAGGTAAATCCAGGTAATTTTTGGGTATCAGAATTTATCGGTTCAGTTTTTGAATCATTGGAATTGCCGAAATATTTGGAATCGTTGTAATTTTCGAAATCATCGAAATATTTGGATTCATTATAATCGCTGGAATAGCTGGAATTTTCGAAATCTTCGATATATTTGGAATCATTGTAATCGTCGTAATTGTCAAAAGAATTAGAATCCTTGTAATAGTCGTCTACTGACACGTATTCTGGTGCATTTTTCAATTGATTGATATAATCTGGTATATATGAATTAGATGTATCGTCGTCACCGGTTCCATCTCTGTTAAGAATACCAGTATGATCAATATTGATAGACGTTGTATCGGGATTTGTAAAAGAGAACTGTTCTAATTCAATATCATCGATATTATAATCGATATCAATAATAGGATTTGATGCGATTGCAGGATTTATAAATACCATTGCAGTTAAAATAATTAGTATGCATAGTTTTTGAAGGTCCATGTTTATTATCTCTTTTTTTTGATGATTTCGTCCCTGACAGCCGAAGGTTTTAGGGGGAGGTAGTTGACAGGATTTTGGGGGCTGACCAGGAACTATTTGATAATTATATATGTTTTTTGAATTTTTCAGATTTTAGGATATTGTCTTGCCAATCCTCAAAGATTGAACGATTCTGAATAACCGTAATTGGTTTAATACGACATTTTGCCGTTGGCGCGACAGTAGGGCCGAACAGGGATAAAGTTTACTGTCCCGTAATATAAGAAAACCAGGGAATTTGATTATCGAATCCCCTGAAGGGACCTGATTTTTTATAAACAGGGTTTTCAGTCCCGGTTCACCGGGTGGTCGGGTTGCCGAAGGCTGAGTGGTCGAATGAAATGATCTCAATTTTTCCTTCCATGTGCAGGGCAAAGGCCCCCCTGTTTTTCAGGCCCACGTAATCGGGGCAGGAAAAGAGGGAGAGGAGTTTATCCCAGAACCACCATTCATACCCCATCACAAGCGCCGTGTGTCCCCTTACGATTTTTTCCAGCCCATTTAGCTGCAGGAATTCCTCAACCACGTCCGGCCCGAATTCGTTCACCGTTTTCCCTCTGCTCGAAGGCGTGAGCCCGGGCCTTTCCGAGGGGTCGTTCCAGAGGTAAGGGAAGGGCATTTCTTTTGAAATATTCTCGACAAGTTCCGGGCCCGGAAGCCCCCCGTGTACGCAGAAAGTCCCCCCCCGGAGCACGGCTGCAACTGGCATGAGTTCGAAGGTCCGGGTAATTTTCCGGAGGAATTGCTCGTCAAACCCGGTTTCCTGGAAAAAGCCGTAGTAAAGGTTCATATCCACGGTTTCGTGGTTTCCTCTTAGCAGGAGGATTTTATCAGGGTCTCTGAGCTTCAGGCGGAAAAGTTCGATCAGGACCTCTACTCCTCTCGGGCCCCGGTCCACATAGTCTCCGAGAAAGAGCATGTGTTCGACCCCCATTTCGTCCCTTTTTTCCAGGATTAATTCGAGGGCCTCCAGATCCCCGTGGATGTCCCCTATAAGGAGGAAAGGGTTGGCTTCGGGCCTGAGCACGGCGGGTTCGGCCCTGAAAAGCGAGTCCACCTCAGGGAGAAGGGCCAAAAGGGCCTGTTTTGCAGCTTCTTTGTTCAGGATTTCGGCCGGAGAGAGGAGGGGAGCTTCTTTTTTTCTTTTCTCTGAATTCTCTGAATTCTCTGAATTCTTTTTGGGATTCATGAATACCTCAAAGGATAAACGTGCCTTCAGGCAAGGGGAGGATTGCGTCAACTCCGAACCTTTTGTAATATGTCTATTCTGAGGGGCACGAACACATTTATTACTTTTGACTGTCATTTCTGAGGGGGCATTCTATAAAATGTTAATATGTGTGGAACAAAACGGAAAAAACACCTGCATACAGGCCCCGGAAGGCAGGAAATATAAGCCCGGAGTCGTCCCGGACTACCCGAAATCCGGTAGCAAGCTTTTCAAGCTGCAAAAGTTAGATTTCAGATTCAGCCAGGCAGTCCGGAGTAAACCTTCGGCGGGGGTCTGAAATGGCTCTCAAAAAATCCGAACTTTACTCGTCCCTCTGGGCCGGTTGCGACGAACTGCGCGGCGGAATGGATGCCAGCCAGTAAAAGGACTATGTCCTCGTCCTGCTATTTATCAAATACGTCAGCGACAAATACACCGACATGCCCTTTGCTCCTATAACCGTCTCTGAAGGTGCGAGCTTCAGGGATATGGTCGCTCTCAAAGGCAAGCCGGATCTCGGGGATCAGATTAACAAGAAAATAATCAGTCCTCTGGTCAGTGCGAACAGGCTGTCCGACATGCCTGACTTCAACGATTCCATCAAATTCGGCAGCGGGAAGGAACAGGTGGACAGGCTTTCCAATCTCATTGCCATTTTCGGGAACCCTGCTCTTGATTTCTCGAAGAACCACACCGAAGGGGGCGATATCCTGGGGGATGCTTACGAATATCTCATGCGCCACTTCGCAACGGAGGGCGGGAAAAACAAAGGCCAGTTCTAACCCCCGCCGAGGTCAGCCGGGCCATAGCCCGAATACTCGGAATCCGCGAGGCTGAAACAACTGCTTCCACAACCGCCTGGGGTTTAAGATACGACTGAAAAAACAGGTATTTTACTTGAGTTGTCCTGAGCTCCTATTTGGTCAGCAGTCTGCTGACCAATTGCTCTGGTTCCACATCATCGCTGAAAAGAGTGGGTTCCGTGAGTGCGGAATGCAGCGCCGGGAACATCCCGGCTGGCTACAAGCAAACCGAGGTGGGGGTAATCCCGGAAGATTGGGGAGTGAAGCCACTTCACGCCCTAGTAC
>JAQVBP010000172.1:4206-5558 GCA_028690255.1 Methanosarcinaceae archaeon | reverse complement strand
AATATTAATATTAATATTAATAATGCATTTTAATCTTACTCACTTTTGCGATAACCAAGCGAAAGAGAACTATAGTCACGAGCATGAGTAATGCGACAACAAAATATAAACCATCATGTAATTTTTGTCGCATCGAATGCAAGCGTGACTATATTTAAAGATACACCGCCGGGACGGCGGGAAGAGCCTGTGGACTCGTGGAGGTTGCTCCGGGGTATGAAGCAGGAAGCCGGTCGGTCTTTAGCCGAGCGGTAGTTCACTGTAATCTCCGACAAAAGGGAATAAAGGAAAGAACTGAAAACCATCTGATTATAAAAATTAACACAGATACGATCAACAATTAAATAAACAAATAACATATGACATATAAATAATATAATTTTCAATAAAAAAGACTGGAAAATGAAAGACTTCAGAGCCGGAATCGGCTCCTCAGGCCTTTAATTCGGAAGCCAGTTTTTCATGCAGTTCTTTTACTTCCCGAATCTTATCAATATTTTCGTTGCTGTCAAGCCCCTTGAAAGGTTTAAAGGTCTCAAGGGCAACCTCGGTCACTATATCGGAGTTAGTAAGGACTTTTTCTCCGGCCTGGGCCCGGAAGGCCTCAAGCGTCCACTGGCTCTGGAGTATTGCAGGTTCCAGGTTTTTCTTTATTGAAAGTTTGCCTATTTCCTCCACCGAAAGAGCGGCTTTGCTCAGGCCTTCGTCCAGGTAGGTTTCGGAGGCCTCATTCCCGATTTCTTCTAAAAGTATGAGGGTGCTTAAGGTTTCGCTTTCCAGGCTCTCCTGTACAACCTGCCTCCCGATTTCCCCCAGGAAGATGGAGGCGTTGACAACGGCTTCTTCCCGGCCTTTTCGAGCCGAGACAACACCGATTTCCTTCAGGAGAAGGCTCATGGTGATCGTTTTGTCCCTTTCCCTTCGAAAAACGGGGTTTTTCCACAGCTCCATCAGGGTCGTGACCGCGACCTTTGAGCCTGCCTCAAGCCCATGTTCTGCTGCCTTTTTCCCGATTATCCCTATGGCCAGAACACTTTTTTTAGCCACCGATTCAAAACCTTTTTCAGAGGCCACCTTTGTAAGCTCTCCGAAAATCAGGGTGGAATTGATCGCAAGAAGCTCCATTTCTGCTCCCGCAGCCGCCACCGCAATTTTCTCTATGCCGTGAATTACCCTTTCGGCGTCTGCTACTTCATTTTCTTCAAGAAATCCGGCCGCAATCCTGTTCAGAGAATCAAGGGCCAGAAAAGCCCGGCTTTCATCTCCTTCCTCCACCGAGGTAAGGCCTGCATCAACAGCTTCTGCTTCACTTAATGAAATCATATTCTCGTGTCCTTCCTTTATAACTTATA
>JAQVBP010000172.1:2526-4106 GCA_028690255.1 Methanosarcinaceae archaeon | reverse complement strand
TCTAAGATAGAAACTCATTCCTGGCCTTAACTTAATACGGGCTTCGGTTTCCAGCATTACTCTATGAAATTATGGGGTTATTAGTGTTACTATTATATTTTTATAAAAAGGGGTCCCCGGAAAGGAAAGAGGACGAGAATCAGGAAAAACGCACATGAAATTCCCGAATTACAGGTACAAAAAATGAAAGTAAACAGGTAGTACTTTCATACCAAAGAGAGAACAGCCAAAAAAACATGATCGGATAACTACGGATTAACTTGAAGTCAAAGGAAGACATATATTCCTCCGGAGATCTGTAGGGATAAAATGGTGATACGATGAAAACAAAAATAATGGCAAAACTATTTACCATCTCCCTGATCCTGTTGCTCCTCCCTCTTAGCGGTTGCGTTGACAGCGGCGGGGAAAATGAGACCCAGGATAATGAAAAAGGAGACACCTCAGGCACAGATTTAGTATACGGGACCGCCTCCGTAGAAGAGGTGCGGATCGATATGAAAAATACGGTAATCCCGCCAGAAATTAGTATTTTCATAAAAGGCAACCTGCCTGACGGCTGCACCCGGATTGACAGGGCCAACATTACAGTAGAAAGAGAAAATTTTGACATAGTAATAAATGTTCCCACGCTAAGACCCGCAGAAGCCACCTGCACTGAGGCCCTCGTGCCTTTTGAGGAGAATATCCCCCTTGACGTGGAAGGGTTAGAGGTCGGCAGCTATACTGTCCTTGTCAACGGTATTGAAGCAGGCTTTGACCTTACCCCTTACAACATTCAGGCCCCCGGCGAGACCTATACCCCCGGAAAGGCGGCCGTCGAGAACGTTATGCTAATTATGACGAGATCCATCCCTCCTCAGGTAATTGCCGTTGTCTCGGGTACGCTTAACGGAAACTGTGAAAAGCTTGACCCTGGAAACATAACAGTTGAGAGGAAGGAAGGCGGACTAATCCTTGTGGACCTGCCAACCCTTACCCGGAAAAACGCCCCCTGTACCCTGAACCTGGTCTTCTTTACGGAGCACATCCCGATCAACATCGAAGGCCTTGAAGCCGGAGAGTACACGGTCAGAGTCAACGGGGTAAACAGCACCCTTGTTCTGGGGAGCTATGATATGCCAGCCATCAGGGAAGAAGGGAACGAAAGCTATGGGCTTATCGAGGGCAGTATCCTCTTTGAGGAAACGGCCCCAGCCCTGGAAGGAGTTTCCGCTTACATCCAGCTTAAAGATGTAAGTCTCATGGACGCCCCCTCAATTGAAATCTCCAGAACGGTCATTGAGGATGCAACAGTAAACTCTGAGGGAAAAATCCCCTTCAGCCTGGAATTCCCGGAACTTGAAGAACGAAGGACTTATGCCCTCTCTGTCCATATCGATGTTGACGGAGACGGAAAAATTTCAAAAGGCGACTACCTGACCATGACCCATTACGATGTGCCCTTCGGACAGACAAAAGTAAACCTGGATGTTGTCGTTGAACTCGTGTAAACCGGCGGGAAACTTTTTCCGCTCTTTTTTATTCCTTTTTTTATTATCTGTTTTATTCATTTTTTATTATTTTTTATTATTTTTTAT
>JAQVBP010000172.1:0-2426 GCA_028690255.1 Methanosarcinaceae archaeon | reverse complement strand
CCGGTTCGGTCTTCGCCTTCCTTGGCCCTAACGGAGCCGGCAAGTCAACCACGATCAAGATGCTCACGACCGTCCTGCGTCCCACTGCCGGGAAAATCCGGATAAACGGCCATGATGCCCTGAGAGAAAAAGACAAAGCTCGGGCTTCCTTCGGAATCGTATTCCAGGACCAGAGCCTGGACGACGAACTTACGGCTTACGAAAACATGGTCTACCATGCCGTGATCTACAGGGTACCTAAAAATGAGAGGGAAGAACGGATCCAGGACGCTTTGAAAATAGTCGGGCTTTCGGACCGGCAGAGGGAATTCGTAAAGAATTATTCGGGGGGGATGAAGCGCAGGCTTGAGATTGCAAGGGCCCTTGTCCACTATCCGAAAATCCTTTTTCTGGACGAGCCTACGGTGGGCCTTGACCCCCAGACCCGCTATTCGATCTGGGAGCACATCAGGCACCTGAAAGAGGAGAAGGACATGACGATTTTCCTGACCACGCACTACATGGAAGAGGCCGAGTCCATAGCAGACGAAATTGCAATAATCGACCACGGGAAAATCATCGAGTCCGGAAGTCTCGAACAGATTAATGAAAGAAACGGGACCGAATCCTTAGAAGAGGCCTTCCTGAAACTGACCGGTCGGGACATAAGGGACGAAAACGACAGAGGAGGAGGTAAAATGAGGTTCATGAGGATGAGGGGGAGACGATGATCGACGTAATCTACATCCTCTGGCTCAGGCAGCTCAAGCACTACTGGCGCTCAAAAGCCAGGCTTGCAGGCTCCCTGGGACAGCCTTTGCTTTTCCTTATTGCCTTCGGGTTCGGCTTCGGGCCCATGTACAGCAGGGCCAGCGGAGGCGCAAATTACATGGACTTCCTGGCCCCAGGTATCATCTCTATGTCCATTCTCTTTACAGCTGTATTTTCAGGCCTTGAAGTCATATGGGATAGAAAATTCGGCTTCCTCAAAGAGACTCTTGTGGCCCCGATTTCCAGGACAGAGATTATGCTCGGAAAAACCCTTGGAGGGGCCACGATTGCCATGATCCAGGGCCTGGTAGTCTTTTGCCTTACTTACCTGCTCGGGTTCAGGGCCGGGAACCTTGAGGGGTTTGGCCTGGGGCTGGTCTTCATGTTCCTTATAGCCCTCTTTTTCACGGGGATGGGCCTTACAATTGCTTCGAAAATGAAAGACATGCAGGGCTTTCAGGTTATAATGAATTTTTTGATAATGCCCATATTTTTCCTATCTGGAGCTCTTTTCCCTGTGGAAAACCTGCCCCCTGCAATTTACTTTATCAGCAGGATAGACCCCCTCACCTACGGGGTGGACGGCCTGCGGGGAGCCCTTACCGGGGTAAGTGCCTTTGGTGTGTACAACGACCTCCTGACACTTACCGGGCTGGCGGTTCTTATCTGCGGAGTCGGAACTTTCCTTTTTTCAAAGATTGAGGCCTGAGGTTCGTTTCGCTCGCGTTGCTCGCTCAAGCGGACTTTCTTCCTTCTTTTCTCCCTTCTTTTCTCCTTTCTTTTCTCCCTTCTTTTTTTCTTACATTTTCTTGTTTAATTCTTAATGGAACTCGAGGTCAAGCCCCACAGGGCAGTGGTCCGAGCCCATAATTTTCGAAAGAATCGAGGCAGCCTTCACATTTTCCTGCATATTTTCACTTACAAAAAAGTAGTCGAGCCTCCAGCCCACGTTTCTTTCTCTTGCCCGGGTACGCATTGACCACCAGGTGTAGTTTTCGCCTTCTTTGTTGAACATTCGGAAGGTATCTATGTAGCCGGAGGTCAGGAATTTGTCCAGCCAGGCCCTTTCTTCGGGGAGGAAGCCGGAGATTTTTTCGTTGGCTTTGGGATGAGCCAGGTCAATTTCTTTGTGGGCGGTGTTTACATCTCCGCAGATGACGAGCTTTTTGCCTTCTGCTACCAGTCGGTTTGCATAAGCGAGGAAGGTTTTGTAAAAGGCCATTTTGTAGGCCAGGCGTTCCTGGGAGGCTTTGCCGTTTGGGAAGTAGATGTTCAGGAGGGTGAAGTTTTCATAATCGGCACGGATGATGCGACCTTCCCGATCGAATTCTTCCATTCCCATGCCGGTCTCGATATTCAGGGGTTTTTCTTTTGAGAAGAGAGCTACTCCACTGTAGCCTTTTCGCTCGGCTGAGACGAAGTACCTGTGGTAGCCGGGAATGTTCTTGACTTCCCGGGGAAGTTTGTCGGGGGAAGCTTTGGTCTCCTGAATGCAAACTATGTCGAATTTTTGCTCAAGCAGGAGGTCCAGAAAGCCTTTTTTGAGCACGGCCCGTACCCCGTTTACGTTCCAGGAGATTAGCTTGTAGTGGCCTGGCATTTTGTGATACCTCATTTTGTCATTTAATTCGGATGTCTCTTATTTGGGCATGAGGCTATTTAGGCCTTGAGGAGGA
>JAQVBP010000020.1:25624-27200 GCA_028690255.1 Methanosarcinaceae archaeon | reverse complement strand
CGGAACTCGGGTATTTAAAGGACCGGCGTACTCACCGGCCATCAGGCCGGTTTCCGTGTCCTTCAGTGTGTTCCGTGGTTAAGGAATGGTAAACAAAAATACTTGATATTATAGTTGAGTCATTCCTTAGTATCGAAACTTTGATACCCTATTACTTCACTGTTAAAATAACTCCCTTGTGCGATACACAAATTGAAAATTTGTGGGATTTCCAGTGAAACAGGAAAAGAACCAGGCCAAAGGGCTTTCCAACGGACGGGGGTCTTCGTAAAGTGGGTCCCACAATTCGTTGCCTTTCGCATTAGGTCTGGATTGTGACACCAGATTCTTTCGGGAATCGGTCGGAGGGAGCTACGAAGTTTTTAGCTTCGTGGTAGTTCACTATATTTGGCATGAAGTGCAATGTGTTCTTTTGAGTAGTGTATTTTACTCAAAGAATTAAACACAGTTCTTCTTATTTTTTTCAAAAGACAAAAAGGATAACTTTCAACTCTTTCAGCAGAACTCCCTTTCCTCGGCGGTTCAGGATTTTTCGAAAATTGCAGGGGAGTTGACAAATATCAGTTTCAAAAAGGTTATTGAGGCATCTTTGGCGTTGCGTTATAAACGTCTTTGGGTATGGTGGTAGATGATCACGGTATGATAGTGGATTAGATGCCTCAATCAGTCCTATGATTAAATTGTTTATATACTTTGTGTTCGTTTTGTACTCAACCGTCCAAAACATTTTTTCAATCTTTCTTTGTATCTTCTATTCGTTGAGTCCGAGCGTCTAGATTCCGGTCTGGCGTGTTTAAGGAATTTATTGAGTGAAATTTCTTCAAATACTTTACCGTTACTTTTATATACAATTATTCTTATGGGGTGATCCTGGGATTTTCTTTGTATGTTTTTTATGTATGTTTTTTATGTATGTTTTGTGCGTGTTTTGTAGTTTTATCTCTTTGTCGTCTCCTTTCCAAAATATATGAAAGGGAGGGATACTTTTATAAATTCCTAGCGTATTGTATATCCGATGAGCTAGTCCGGGTAGTTCGGCGTTACCTGTTTCCCGAAATCGCCGATATGCGGGGGACGAAGCCAATGGAAGGTTTATCGAACAGGTTCTAGCCTGTAACCTCAACTGAGAAGCTCCGTCCTGCTTGGATGATGCTGGTATGATGGCTTGCTGGAGAGCATGTCTTCATGTCTTTACCGTGGAAACCGGTCGAGGTCCGGAAGGGAGCAGACTTACTGTGGGCAACCATCGCTTGCGGGGTCGCGGGGTGGAGGCGAGGTTTCAGTCCCCTGGTGCTTGCAAGGTATTTCGACCTGCGGTGTGCTCATCACAAAATAACATTTCAATAAAAATTCGTGTAATTTAAAAATACTGAATTGGCTCTTATATCGCCGGAAAAGGTTAAATATCGGAACTGCCTTTTTAGAAAACGCGTTTACTCAACCGCTAACAATCGCCGGTGACGAGATAGCCAAGCCCGGTATGGCGCAGGATTGCTAATCCTGTGATGCTTCGCATCTCGGGGGTTCGAATCCCCCTCTCGTCGCTTAATGTTTTTTGCCTAGTGTTTTTTGCCTA
>JAQVBP010000020.1:14644-25524 GCA_028690255.1 Methanosarcinaceae archaeon | reverse complement strand
TGTTTTTTGCCTAATGTTTTTTGGTTTTATCCGTATGTTATTGATTAAATCTATAATACCAGATACATCTCTAACATTTGAGAACAGATACTTGGGCTCTTAAGCCAGTGTTTTTTAATAACTCAACCCATATCAATTAATTGTTCCTGTATAGAAATTATGGCTCTTCGCCGTTCTCTGTGGGTAAGATGGAGTTCAATTTAAGACCACGTTGGTTTTTAGGGTGATATCCCTACAAAACACCGAAGAGCCGAAATTATTATCCCATATTGGCAGGGATCAAAATGTGGATTGTAAGGCCTTAGTAGTTGATTTTTAATATCAAGTGTGTAGCTCCTGCAAACGTTCTCACATCCCAGCCATAAGTGAGGGGCAACATCTGCGGGCATGGTGCTAAAAACAACCTTATTTTAAAAAGAAGAAAGTTATCGGTTTAAAATATATGAACAAAAGCCGGAGTGTTCACTTCATTCCCTCATGAAGATCGGAGTATTCGTCCTTCTGCGTTCCGGATGTTATTGATCCGATGGGTATCTATATCTATATATAGATACTTTTTCAAATAGAATATTCCAATGCCGGTGAATCAAATAAACTATTTGAAGATGGTCAGCTATTCTTGAGTTCAATAATTTGGCCTGACCTCAGTCTTTATTAAGAGGGGCTTTTTTGGAAGTTCTTTCTATCAAATAAAGCTTATAAATTTTTCTTAAAGGAATTAAAAACGCACACGAAATTCCCGAATTACAGGCACAAAAAATGAAAGTATGCATAGTACTTTTATGTTAAGTAATATATACTGTTAAGATTTTACTTTGGGTCTTTATATATATTGTTTCAGGTTAGATTGAACTTAGAAACCTGGATCATATTTTTGTTTTCGTTACTCCAAGATGTGGCAAAATGGAAGGTAGTAAAAGTATTGGACGGATCTCCTCGGGGATTGAGGGACTGGACTTAAAATTGGATGGGGGGTATCCAGAGGGCAGATCAATTCTCATTACTGGCGGCACCGGTACTGGAAAATCCATATTTGGAATTCATTTTCTGTATAGTGCCTGTAGGAACGGTAAGAAATGCGTGCTTATAGCCACCGAAGAGATTCCTGAAGACATCATAAAACAGTCTGAAATCCTCGGGCTAGGGCTTTCCCGCTATTATGAAAGCGGACAGCTCGTAATCGAAAAGGCTTTTCAGAGCCGGTCTGAAAAGGTCCAGACTTCAAAATACGGTTTCACGCCGGAAGGGCTGGAAATCGAACTCCCTTCTCTTGCAGATTTCATACCTTCCAGCACAGAAGTCGTTGTCATTGACAATATAGGAGTCTTCACCCTGCGTCTTTCGATTCAGGACTTCAGAGACCAGTTTGATGCCCTGAACTTTGTCCTCTCCAGTATGGAGGGCTGCACCGCTATGTTCATAATGGATGAAACAGCGTGTAAGATGGCTAAGAATATTGCTGAGTATTCTGTCACAGGCTCGCTCAGACTTTCGGTAAATGAAAACCCTTATACAGGGAATACCGAGCGATATCTGACAATTCCGAAAATGCGAAGGACAAACCTTAAACTGGAGTCAATCCGTTTTGAGATTACCTTAGAAGGAATAAGGTTATTTTAAATATTAGCTCTTTTAAGCTTTTTTTAAGGATATTTTTTGCATTTTTGCATTTTGAATTTTTTTTCATTCATCTCTTATTTTTGGGAGTTTAATTATTTAAGCAATACTCGCTTTTATCTTAGTAACTATTTTTCGAAATCCTTTATATATATTTATACCGTCCCATATGGAAGAGGCATTCAGCCATTATATTTATATTATTTATGAAATTTAAAATATATCAACAAATCAATTAATATTCAACAACTTCTTTAAAAATAATCTTTGTTACTTTAGTCGATACATGGCTTTATAGAACATAAATTTTTTAGTCGTATGTTTACAGGTTGATTATGAGATAAGTTCCAATGGATAAAAACGAGATTCTCTCGGGAAATAGGAACCGGTCTGGCAGGAAGCCAGAGAACACGATTTGATAAGTGGGGGAGATATGGTTTCCAAGGATGAAGTTTTTTCTGAAGAAACAATTGAGGGATTTCAAGAAGTTGAAGCCGAGAAAGGGGATAAGAAAGTTCCCATTGAACATATAATATATCAAAGTTCTGAGCAGCAAATCCAGGGAGACATTCCTCCCGCTGTAGCCTCCCCTGTTTCGAAAGCAGAAGAGCTAACGGACTTTGATGCCAAAGTACTAAAGGGAGGAGCTGAAGGCAGTTCGTCCTCTGTTTTTGCTATAGGAGGGGGGGGGCCCGAGTTTGGGGGTAAAAAAGAGGTTGAAGCCGGATCCGAGATGGAAAGGCCCGACCAAGTGGCTGAAATCCCGGTGGGTAAAAAGAAAAGGCCTGAACAAAAGGAAAGGGGCCAAAAAAAGAAAAAGCTTTTGAATAATTTCCAGGGGTTTTTGAGTGAACTGAAAAATATCGAGGGCGTCCAGGGTAAAATTAATTTCATTAAAACAAAATATCTCGATAATGACCTGAGGTCTCTTCCCCCCTATGATCCCGAACTCGACGGTTCACTGCTTGAATACGGGATCCCTGAAGGTTTTACTGAAGTAGAACGCTACTGGGTGGATGAGCCTTATGCTTTTATCAGCGTCATAGAAAACAGGGAAATGAAATATTATAATCTTGTAGAGCCGACTCTAACAGCGTATGAAAAAACGGTTCTTGAAAAGGTCCGGGATAATCTGGAGGATACGCTGACCCAGGAAGATATGAGTTCCGAAACCGATATGAACGCGATTCTTATAAACAGGGCACTGCGTTTACTTGAGCAGTATTACGAAACCCTCGACGTTCCTTCCCTTCACAAAGTGGTTTATTTTCTCAGGAGAAATTTCATAGGTTATGAACGAATAAACGGCCTCGTTCTCGATCCTGACATCGAGGATATTTCCTGTTCGGGGATCAACATTCCTGTCTACCTCTACCACAGGGTACATAACAACATCGTAACAAACATCTCTTTCGGGGAAAAGGAACTGGATTCTCTAGTTGTCAAACTCTGCCAGCGCAGCGGGAAACATATCTCCATAGGTGAGCCTATTGTGGACGCTACCCTTCCGGACGGTTCAAGGATCCAGGCAACCCTCGGAAAAGAGGTCACGACAAGGGGTAGTTCCTTTACCATCAGGAAGTTTAAAGGAGACCCCATAACCCCGATTGACCTGATCAACTACCAGACATGCAGTGTTGAGATGATGGCCTATTACTGGCTTGCAATTGAAAATGGCATAAGTGTCCTCCTTGCAGGGGGGACCGCCTCAGGAAAGACATCTCTTATGAATGCCATTTCTCTTTTCATCCCCATACTTTCCAAGATCGTGTCTATCGAGGATACCCGGGAAATCATGCTCCACCACGAAAACTGGATAGCAGGGGCTACCCGCAGGTCCTTTACCGTGGGGGGCACGGGGGAAGTTTCCATGTACGAGCTGTTGAAAGCTGCCCTTAGACAGCGCCCGGAATACATCATTGTCGGAGAGGTCCGCGGAAAAGAAGCCCTCACTCTTTTTCAGGCCATGTCCACGGGGCATACAACCTATTCCACCATGCATGCAAGTGACGTGCAGACCGTTGTAAACAGACTGGAAAACGAACCCATCAACGTCCCGCACGTGATGATGCAGGCTCTTGGGGTTATCAGTATCCAGATGCAGACCTATGTGGATGAGGTAAGGGTCAGGAGGACCAGGACCATTGTGGAAATCACCGGACTTGATGCAAGAACAGGGAGTTTGAGGATCAATGAGCTCTATAAATGGGACCCCTTAAATGATGTTTTCAAACGTGCGGGTGATTCCTATGTGTTAAACGAGATTATGAGGGCAAGGGGCTGGACTCAGCAAAAACTTATGGGGGAGTTCAAAAACAGGGAGCAGATCCTTGCATATATGGCTGTAAAGCAGATCCGGGACTATGTTAGTATTTCTCTTATAGTCCATCTTTTCTCTACGAATCCCGGGCTTGTGATGGAATCGATTGAGAACGGCACCCTGGAAGACCTGATCTTGCATCGGGCTTGAAATAGGTGACAGCATGAATGCCCTCGATTCATTTGCATTCAGGATCTTCGGAGGACTTCTCCTAAAGCATGAGGATCAATTTTCCCATTTAAAGGTCACACTTCGACAGGCTCAAATCCAGGTCCCGGTACTCCATTTTGTTTCAATTTCCATTTTCTATTCCATAATTGCGGGTATTTTTGGAGGGCTAGGCGGGCTTGTTGCAGGAAAGTTTATTTTCAGGGGCATAACTCCTGAAATAATAGTGTCTACTCTCCATGTGTCGAGCCGGATTACGAGGCGTTTTGAAACTCCCCCTCTTATTGTGGAATATCTCCCGTTTCTTCTGAGCATACTTGCAGGTCTGCTCATCTTCTCACTGGTTGCCTCCATTACCTGGGGCTTTATTATGATCTATCCTTCCATGAAGGCAGACAGCCGTAAGAGGGCTATCAATCAGGTTATGCCTCACGCAACGGCTTATCTCTATGTCCTCAATCGGGGTGGAGGCATGACTATTTTCGATATCATGAAGTCTTTAAGTGAGCGTCCTCATCTCTACGGGACAACTGCCAGAGAGTTTGGGAATATCATCCGGGATATCGAATGTTTCGGAAAAGATCTTCAAAGGGCTCTCTGGGACGGGGGGGACAGGACCCCCTCCGAACAGCTGAGGGACTTTGTTGACGGGCTGATCTCAATAGTCTCAAGCGGAGGGGATGTCACCCTTTACCTTAATAACAAGATGGAACTCTACAAGAACAATGCCAATAAGGAGCACAAACGCTTCCTTGAAACACTTGCTCTTCTGGCAGAGGTCTATATCACCGTTTTTGTAGTGGGTCCGCTTTTCCTGATGACGGTCCTTGTTGTCATGAATCTCCTGGACCCGGGAGGGGGGGGTATAAATAAACTCTATATCCTGATCTACGGGGTGATTCCTTTCGGGACCCTGATCTTTTTAATCTTCCTGGACATGCTTACAGGGGATGCCGAAAAGATGCCCGCGGAAAAGTTATCCCTCATAAAGCCTGATTCCTTCAGCGATGTCCGGGTAAAACCGCCTACGAAAGAAGACCTCGAATTAATCAGGAAAATCAATTTTATCGAGAAGATCACCAGGGTCAAAAACACTTTGTTGCACCCTATTTCAGCAATGATAAAGACCCCAAAATATGCCTTTATAGTAAGTGCCCCTCTTGCTCTGGGATATCTGGCTTATGCCTTCCTGAAGGGCCGGCCTCTGGGATACGGCTTCATAGAAATAGGGTCAGCCCTTGACGACCACCTGTATTTCAGTTTTCTCTTCCTGCTAATACCTTTCATCATTTTCCATGAGCTTGAAGTACGTAGAATCAGGAGGATAGAGGACCAGATCCCGGAGTTCCTTAAAAGGCTTGCCAGCATTAACGGGACAGGGATTTTACTTGCCGATGCTATAGCAATCACCGCCCAGTCAAATATGGGATCGCTCAAATCTGAACTTGGGAGGGTGGTTGAGGATATGCGCTGGAATTCTAATCTGGTTGATGCCCTGAAGCGCTTTGAGTCCCGCATCAGGACAAAACTTACCCGCCGCAGTATGTCCCTTATTGCCAGAGCCAGTGAATCGACCGGGGATATCCATCAGGTAATCAGCACTGTTGCGGAAGACGCCGATGTCCAAAAACAATTGAAAAAAGAGCGGGCCGCCGAGATGCTTATCTACGTCTTTATTATCTACGTGACCTTCTTTGTTTTCCTGGTCATAGTCTACGTGCTTGCAGCCTTTTTCCTGCCCGCATTGAGCGGAGCCGACAACCCGGCAATGTCCATGGGGGTCAATCTGGAAGAATATACCATGCTCTTTTTCCATGCTGCCCTGCTCCAGGGCTTGGGTTCGGGGCTGGTAGCCGGGAAAATGGGGAGTGGAAGCCTGCCTTCAGGTTTCAAGCATTCCATAGTTTTGATGACACTTTCCTATGTGCTCTTTGTCGTTTTCCTCTGATTTTGTCGGGGCTCTGGGCTTTCCTTGCAGGGCTCTGCTTTTTCTGAGGCTCTGCTTTTTATCCGGGGGGCCTGGGGTCCCCCGTCTCTATGTTGAGGGAACCTCTCCTCCCCTTGTTGGGTTCGTAAGGGCCGAAATCAAAGAAAATCTGGATGCAAGGGAAATATCCGTGTACTTGATGTCAAAAGGTTCGATAAATGTTATGAATCTCCGGCCCCGCTCGTGGATGTCCGGGCCCGGGGCTTTACACTCCCTTTGGTATGAAAGTGCGTCCAAGTACTTTCATTTATTTGTGCCTGTTACTCGAAGGGTTTCATGTGCGTTTGGTATGAAAGTGCGTCCAAGTACTTTCATTTATTTGTGCCTGTTACTCGAAGGGTTTCATGTGCGTTTTATGTCAGGTCGGAACCGTAAGTGGTGTTTTTATACCTCAACGGGCTCCGGATACAGAATATTTTAAAAAACATAAAATTGGGTCACGGCCGATTCACTTAGTAAACAAAGAGCCGAAGGGTAAAGGTTCGGCCGGAGGAATTAAATTGATTCTTGGTGAATTGGAACTACAGGCCTCCACGAGGGGCTTCATTTCAAAAAAGGCCTGCTGGAAATTCTTTGCAAGAGAAATCTCAAAAGAGGCTGTGGATAACCTTTAAACCAAAATTGCTTTTCGATGTTTGTATTTCTTATACAGTTGAGGTTTGTTTCTCATGAATCTCTTTTGCAATTCCTATATATAGTATTTGGTTTATTGATACTGATAGGTTCTAATTCATTTTTTCATTATCTTTTCTCTTTTTTTTTTATAATTTTTTCATATTCTTTTAAAAAAAAACCACAATCTATATATTTCCACTTACTATCTTTTGTAATGGATACGATGAAATCAAAAATGAGCCATTATTTTGCGTCAATGACCCTGCTTTCAGGCTTTATTCTGGCGCTGATGGGTATTGGTTTTGCTCTATCTGTAAATCTTACAAGAAGATCCGACCCCGAAGAGATAGCCATAACCTATACTTTTATTGGTTTCGGGTTATCCCTTATCCTTATAGGCATAAACCTGATGATCATAAAACCAAAAGAGTACCACCGCTATGCAGTGGTAGGAGGGTTTATCCTGAGCTGGGTCGGGATGGGAGCATTTTACCTGATTTATCCTGAGGGCTGGAAATATCCGAATGTCACTTTTGTGGCCGTTGCTTATGCAACGGGGATCTGCCTGCTTGCGGGAAACGCCTTTGCAAATACGGTTTTATATCAAATTGAAGAGCGTGCAAGGCTGCTCTTACAGGAGAAAAGTGATAGAGAAAAAGATCTAAATAATGAAGACATCGATAAAGAGGTCCAGAAAGCCCTTGAAAGATCCTTTTCAGGGGATGATGAGGTTTCAAGTTTTAACCTGGGTATAAAAGACAAGGGCTATGATTTTATCCTTGGAAAAGCTTTTAATGATTCCGAGGAGAAAAAAATCATCTTTAAGGATGATGTTTCAGAAGTCGAAAACCTGAAATATTCCCGGAGCGGAAAGCTGAAAATTAATGATGATGGGCTTGATTCGGCCTCAATACTACTTGCCCGGGCTATAAACAATGACCCGTCTGTAAATGATTCTACTAATAAGAACAGTAAACAGAAAAAAAGCATATTCAATTATATAAAGAATATCTTCAAGAGGCACAAAAATGGCTAAAGGACTTGATGTAGGAACAATGAATATTATCTGCGCGGACAAAGGAGACGGTTCGATTTCTTTTGCACAGCAGAGAAATGCATTCCTTGAAATGGAATCCAATGACCTGACAAAACACATGCTTGACAATTCAAAGGTGCTCTATACCCAGCGGGGAAACAACCTTAATGTGCTTGGAGAAGATGCTTTTAAATTCTCCAACGTGTTCAACAAGCACATCAGGAGACCTATGAAACAGGGGATCATCAGCCCTGATGAAAAGGAATCCATCCCTATAATTAAGGTAATCATCGAAAGAGTACTCGGAGCTCCTGAAAAGAAAGACGAGGTCCTCTACGTTTCAGTCCCTGCAAATCCGGTGGACAGCCAGTTAAACGTCCTTTACCACAGCAAGACCGTAGAAGCTCTCGCAAAAAAACTCGGTTACAATACCTTCACGATCGATGAAGGGCTTTCAGTTGTCTATTCCGAACTCAGTGATTCGAATTTCACGGGAGTGGGAATCAGTATCGGAGCCGGAATGACCAACGTGACCGTAGCATATATGGCAACACCTATCGTTTCCTTCAGTATCGCCAGAGGCGGGGACTGGATCGACGACCAGGTATCAGTCGCAACCGGAATGGCAAAGGAAAGGATTACCTCTATCAAGGAAACCGACTTCTCCTTTGGTCCGGAATACGAATTGGGATGTGTCCAGGGGGCTCTCGCCGTTTACTACGATGCTCTTTTAACCTACGTCCTCCAGCAACTCAAGCGCAAACTCTCGGAGACCGCTCCTCCGGACGCCGAGTTCCAGGTTGCAATTGCAGGTGGAAGCACCAGGGCAAGGGGCTTTATAGAAATGTTTGAGAAAAGACTTTCTGAAACTGAACTGCCCATTAAGATCTCCGGGATCAAGAAAAGTAGATATGTGACCCCGGCCTCCAAGGATTCCAGAGATCCTCTCTACGCCATTGCAAGGGGATGCCTGATCGCAGCCCTTACAAAGGAGGCGAGTCTCGCGCCCGAAGCTCAGGCTTCTGATGTAACTGAAACCAACGCTAAGAAGTAAGCTCATAGCCAGAAAACACTTTTTTTGAGAAGGGTGAGGTCACCCTTCTTATATATTTTTATAATGTTCGGGATGGCCCGGCAGACGATCCACGCGATCGAGAAGGGAAAGTACGATCCTTCTCTTGATCTGGCTTTCAGGCTTTCCCGACTTTTCGAGGTCCGGATTGAGGATGTTTTTCTTTATGAGGAAAACGGGGGTTGAGCTTTTTCATTAACTGCCCGAGGAGTGGAGCGCCCCGATTTTTTAAGGAACGGGCCGACTTCAATTCTTGTATATATAGTTTATGATTATGTTAGCTTTTTTCGAGCATATCTCTCCAAATATGCAGGAAGATCGGCCGAACCTTAACTAAGATTTGCTTTCCCGACAGTAAGAACACAAGTGAATCTGAAAAGAGTGAAAAATATATAAATCATCTAAATCTTTCCGGCACCTGCGGTATTAGGCAGGAAGATATTTTGTCTTAGTAAGGGAATTTTACTCCGGTATGCAGGGGTGCTGCATCCGGAAAAATCAAATTTAATTTTCAAATATATTTATAAGGAATGAAGGGGATAGTTAAAATTGCAATCCATGATGATAATAATTTTTTAAAAACAGCAACCGAAAAGAAAATATTTAAACAGGAGGAATCTCATGATGCAATCTTTCATAGTGGAACATTACCTTGGCAAAGAAGTAGACGTGTACTGCGGTGGCCCTGACATATTCATAGGAACGGTTGAAGCCTGTGCTGATAATGTCCTGACCCTCGGCAAAGAGGGAAAACTCACCCATATAGCAATTGATAAGATAATCGCTGTATGGGCTCATTAATCCCGGCAGTTCGGTAAAAGGAAAAACTGCATACAAGAAGGGATTGGCCCAATTCCTTCTTGCATTTTAAAGTAGTTTCACTCTTAATTTAAGTTTTTCGATTTTTGTTAACAGAGGGTGAGTCTATGATAATTTCCTTTGTGGGCCTGATACTTCTTTTTTTCCGGCAGTGGGTTTTACTGGAAATTTTTTGTTAAAGTTTAAGGAAAATTTCCGGCCTTCCTGTGGCTTGCTGCGTGGGAGGCGATAAATTCCCTCATTATTTTTGCCCCGAGCATTGCCGCCTGTCCTGAATCGTATTCAGGGGCAATTTCCATAATATCAAAGGCCATTGAGAATGGAGCCAGGGTCCGGACGGCGGTTCGGACCTCTCTTGCGCTTAAACCGAAAGGCTCCGGAGTTCCGAGGCCGGGGGCGAAAGCGGGGTCCAGGGCGTCCATGTCCAGGGAAAGGTAGATCTGACTGCAGTCCAGGTATTCCAGGGCTTCCCTGAGGACTTCCACCATACCCATCGCTTCCACGTCATCGGCGCTGAAGGATTTGAGTTTATTTTCCCGGGCAAAGCTCCATTCTTCCTCGGGGCCACTCCGGACCCCTATCGAGACCAGGTTTTCCGTGACTTCCGAGAGGATGTTTCGGGAGACACAGGCATGGTTGTTTTTAAAGCCCCTGTACTCTTCCCTGAGGTCAAAGTGGGCATCCAGGACCAGAACCCCGAAGTCCTCGCCTGCGGCTTCGGAGCAGGCTTTTACCGTAGCAAAGGTCAGGGAATGTTCCCCCCCCAGCATGATCGGGAGTTTTCCGTCCTGAAGAAGAGTTTTTGTATCCTCGTAAAGTTCTCCGAGGGTCTCATCCACCGAGGCCGAGGTCTCCATGTTGCCCGCATCGTGGATTGGCAGGTCTGCAAGGTCAATATCAAAGAAGGGGTTATAGCTCTCAAAATTCGCAGAGGCCTGGCGCATGGCATCCGGGGCCCACCTGCTCCCGGCACGGTAGGAGGAGGTGTTGTCAAAGGGTACTCCAAAGATCACGTAACGGGAAGTCTCGTAGTCCGCAAGGGCATCAACAAAAGTATTCGGATAGAACATATTCTGATCTAATGAAGTTCTGGTATAAAAAAGCGGGGTGAGTGGAGAAATTAAAAAATATAAGCTAAAAAAAGGAGTTCAGGCAGTTTGCCTGAACCCCTTTCCTCTTCTGGAGAAGTTTCCTCTTCTGGAGAAGTTTCCTCTTCTGGAGAAGTTTCCTCTTCTGGAGAAGTTTC
>JAQVBP010000020.1:9751-14544 GCA_028690255.1 Methanosarcinaceae archaeon | reverse complement strand
TTTCCTCTTCTGGAGAAGTTTCCTCTTCTGGAGAAGTTTCCTCTTCTGGAGAAGTTTCCTCTTCTGGAGAAGTTTCAGGTTTTGCAGGTAGTTATGTCCTTATGTCGAGCTTGATCTTGCCAAGAGCAGTGATATAAGAGATATCTTCACCCTCCTGGACTTTGTCCTTGTACTCTTCAGGGATGGGAATTTCGAAAGTCGAGAAATCCCCCATGTCCATGAGCTGAGCGACATCCCCGGTGATGGAGAGGATCTGGGCACTTTTTCTTTCCACAATGGGCACGTAGATCTTGGTTGCGACGGAGCCGATGAAGGAGCGCTTCTGACCGTCAAAAATCCCGATTGCTTCGACTCTTGCCTTGGCAGCTCCGTGCTTTCCGGGTTTGGATTTGGAGATGCTCTTGATGACGCATGCTTCGTCATCGATGATTACGTATTTCCCTTCTTTGAGGTTCTTAACTTCGACTTGCTGTTTCATAATAATTCTCCCTGTATTAATGAACTTTGTAATCTTAAACTATAAATGCCGACAGAATCGATTAAAGCCCCGAGAACTTCCAGAGCTCCTCCTCCTGTCCGATAAAATCATGCTATAAGGACTCGGTTTAAAAGTCTGCCTTTTTCTTCAGGCCTTGTGATGTATTATACTTTTTAATACGAAAACCGCAAAGGATTTCCTTATGTGACCGGAGCCTTCAGAAAAGCTGTCTTGCTGGTCAAAAACTAATACGATTAATTCATCTACACTATATAATGCTTATGCGAGAACCTGTCCTTTCGGGCTGAGTTGAGAGAATTTTATAAGAGCGCAGCAGAAAATCCCCTTTCTTCCTCTCAATTCCCGGGATTCAGAATGCCCAGCTCTTTTATTTTTTTTTCAAGAGGGACTCCTTTTTCATCCCAGGTCCTGAAATGATAATATTCGGAAAGGGCAGCTTCAAATTCTGCCTTCGAAATACCTTTTTCTCTCTCTTCTTTCCCCTCTTTTTTCATCTCTTCTCCGTTCCCTTCGAAGAGGCGGGCCGGAAGTGTGTCATCTGCTCTGGAAAACCCTGCTCCCAGATTAATAATTCTTTCAAGGTTCCAGATCCGTTCCCCGATTTTCAAAAGTTCGGCTCCCGAAACCTTCCGGCCTGTGCCGGTCTGCAAAAGTCCCGAACATGTCTCCTCGCTCAGGGCAAAAAACGTGAAAGGGCAGAGAACCAGGGAATCAAGGACCGCTGTAAGGTTTTCAAAGACCTGTAAAATACCGGCTTTTCCTTTAAGAGCGAAGCGGTCGAGCCCCAGAGGTTTTCCAAGCAGTTCCGGACCCACCATGAAAGCAGTCAGGAAGTCTGCGCCGTGGGGGGACGTCGCATAGGCAAGGGCCTGGCCTCTGATCCCCCGCACGTCAAAGCCTGCAAGTTCGAGCCCTTTGACGTCCGGACTCAGGCTTTTTGCCCCGAGCAGCCCCAGGTATCTACGACTGCCTTCCCCTGCCTTACTATTCCCTTCCCCGATTTGCTTCAGCAGGGCCATAAGTTCCGGAGTTTCGGGCTTTTTTCCCTCGTATTCGAAATGGGCCCCGAGCACTGCCCCCGCGGAAACCGGGTCAAGCCCGTAGTCCGTGCAGAGTTTGCTCAAGCTGAGCACGGATTCGAAGTCCGGGTTTTCCGGGTTGAGCCCGAAAGCCCAGAGGGCATCGTAGTCAGGAACAGGCTGTCCCCTATCCTTTATCCTCTGTTTGCAGGCGATAGGGCAGTTGAAACAGGCTTCCCCTTCAGGGGAATAATTTGCTTTAATCCATTCCCCGGAAAGCTTTTCCGCAAACTCCGACTCTCTTGCCCGGAAATTCCGGACGGGAAGGACTTTCATGTAGTTCAGGAGCCTGACCAGTACCGGAGTCCCGTACCTGGCAAGCCCTTTGGAAAGCACCGGGTTTGCTTCAAGAAGCTTCAAAACCTTAATTTCCATTTCCTTAAAAGCCCCGGGATCGGTAATTTCAGGCTTCTTTTTCCCCTTTACCACCACGGCTTTCAGGTTCTTGGAACCCGCAACGGCTCCGAGTCCTCCGCGTCCGGAATGGACGGAGTCGTTTACTAAGGAAGAAATCCGGACCAGGTTTTCTCCGGCCCGGCCTATACATGCCACGCTTCCCAGGGACTCCAGGGCTTCTGTGCATTCCTCTGTGTTTTTACCCCAGAGGGAGGCCGCCGACCTGATTTCGGTTTTTATTTCATTTCCTTCTGCCTTCACTTCCACATACACGGGTTCCTTAGCTTTCCCGCTAATGATAAGCGCATCAATCCCGGCCCACTTCAGTTCTTTTCCGAAAGTTCCCCCGGAATTATAACTGAAGACCGTACCGGTCAGGGGGGACTTTGAAGTCAGGACAAAACGCCCTGCCATAGGGGCAAGCCCCGTGAGGGGGCCGGTTGTGAAGATCAGGGGGTTTTCCGGGGCAAGGGGGTCGGCATCGTGCTCCGTAAGCCCTGAAAGCAGCTTCACCCCGAGCCCCCTCCCTCCCAGATAGTCCGAAAGCAGTTTCTCATCGGTCAAAGCCTCGTTAATCCGGCCTGAACCAAGGTTTATTATTATGGTTTTTCCTCTTAGGCAAGGCATGTGTTTTCTACCTGTTTCATAATCCTTATTTTTTTTAAATTGTTCGGCTTTCTACAGTGGATTTCTTGAAATATTTCCCTGGATATTTTAAAAAATATAGTTTCTAAGACAGCTGAACCCTATATAATACGAATCCCAAATAATATAGTGTATGACTTTGAAGAAACCCTACCTTATTTCCGTTTATGCCCTTATACGAAACGATAATGGGGAGTACCTGCTTCTGAGGCGTTCTAAAAACTCAAGGACACAACCCGGTAAATGGGACCTGCCCGGAGGAAAGGTGGACCCCGGTGAGACCCTTGAAGAAACCGTTAGAAGGGAAGTCAGAGAAGAGACCGGGATTTCTGTCGAACCGCAGGCGATAGCCGGAGAGGTCACCTTCGAGCTTCCTGCAAAAAAAGTGATCGCTGTAGTATATGAAACCGAAGCCCGTGTCCCGGGGGTGAGACTCAGCCACGAGCACGAAGCCTTCAACTGGTTTCCGGCCGTACAGATCTCTGAAATGGATGAACTACCTGCTTATTTCAGGAATTTTTTCAAGCAGTATCTCCGGGAAAGTCTCGGGCCTTCAGGCCTTTCCGCTTAATCTTTTCTCCTGCTTTCGGCGTAAATCCCCGTTTAAATACAAAATTCAGCTCACAAATCCGGACCAGGCGACTCAAAAAACGTTTCGTAAAAATTACCCGAAAAGTTTTTTTTCTGTTCAGCGGAAGTATTTTTCTTCCAGCATTTTTCTCTTTTTCCTGCTGTGCTGCCAGCTCACTCCCAGGAAAAGGATCAAGATAAAGGCTGCAAGGCCTCCAAGCCGGATGACCGTTCCGTATTTGCTTACGAGGAGAGGGTTTACGTCATCTCTGAGTTCATATTCTTTGTACATAATATCCCTCCTGTCATCACTGTGCCCGAGTCCGAGCGCATGGCCTATTTCATGCTTTGAGATAGCAAGCATGGTCGAATCTCCGTACTGGTGCCAGCCTTTCCCTCTGGGGTTTCCTACCTCAAGGACGATTTCTACATAATCGAAGCCTCCGTTTATTAAATGGGGTCTTGCATAACCTGCAACCCCGGAGTCCGCTCCTTCTATGGCTTCCATGTTTTCCACCCAGCGGATACGGATATCGGCGTCTTCGGAATTAACAATTTTAAAAACTGGCCTGTAGTCCAGTTTCCCATTGCCTCCCTCTTCCCAGTAGGCAAGGGCTTTTTCGACCTGTTTGTAATATGTAGGGCTATAGCGAGGAGGCGGGTTTTCCGAGTCAATGAAAACCGTTATAGGGGTATGGTCCCAGGGCTGGTCGGCGATTTTTTCATAGTAATAATAAGCTGTCGCGTCGGAGGCCATGGAAAAAACAAGAAGTGTCAGGACCATTACGAAAAAGGATTTTTTGTTAAGCATGGGACTTCTGAATGAAGATGGGGCTATGAAATATATAAATCCCTGACTCTACAAAAGAAAAGAGCTGACTTAAGGGGTCATTTAAAAAAGGGCCTCTTCATGATGTGGATTAATTATTCCAGATGGGCTCCTGAAATATTACAGACCTCACAATTCGGATCCGAACAGGGTTCCTTTCCTGTCAACTCTTCCTCAAACTCGGATGCAATAGCCCGTGTACTTTCGGCAAGTACGGCCGCGTTTGAGAGAGAGGCCCCTATCAAGATAGCAGAGAAAATACTTTCTTTCGGAATGCTTCGCCTCTTTGCAATCCTTATGTGCATTTTTAGGCAGTGCTCACAGCGCAGAGCCGAGGCCACGCCTATGGATATGAGCTCCACGGTGCTGGGGTCAAGGTTTTTAAATTCCCGCATAATTGCATTGTCATAAAGCGTCTTAGGGATAAAAATTTCAGGGAGATCCTTCATGAAGTTCATGATGTAAGGGATTTCTCCATACTGTTTTTTTACATCCTCTAAAAGTTGGGAAACTGCGTTATCGGGGTCTTCTTTTAAAATTTCCACAATGTCTTCGAGTTCCATGCAAAGTCCACCAGTAAGCATTTTTGGGGGTTAGAATGCCATTTCTTTCCGGAGCCTGGATTCACAAAATTAGAAGTTGATATCAAACCTGACCGTGCCTTCCTCGATCAAATTTGATAATACTTAAACATACATTTCACTAAAACGTAGTTAGATATTTTGATAATATATTCAAACAGATATTTTGATATATTCAAACAGATATTTTGATA
>JAQVBP010000020.1:3918-9651 GCA_028690255.1 Methanosarcinaceae archaeon | reverse complement strand
ATATTCAAACAGATATTTTGATAATATTCAAACAGATATTTTGATAATATTCAAACAGATATTTTGATAACTTTAGCAGATTTGATTATACCTGACCGAAGCCCTGTTTAAAATCAAACCCGCTTTGATCTCTGAAATTTATCAAAATTTTTTAAAAATTAATTAAAGGGGAGACTTATATTGCAAAACCAACTTCTGATTTATATTTGATTTTTATCAATATATAATTTTTCATTTTTGATCGGGTGATCTTTGCAAGCTCCCCAAGGAAAACCCCTTCGTCAAATTCCAGCTTTTCTATTCTTTCATGGAACTCCTCATACGGGAGTTTGACTCGAAGCCCGTTAAGCTGCAGGGTTATCGCTCCCGGAGAGAGCACATTGTGAATTTCAGGTATCTGGTTTTCGATTTCCTTCATTACCCTGGCGGGTAAAACGGCAAGAGGGTCTTTAGAAAGCTCTTTTCTTATCTTTCCCACCAGCTCTGCAACCCCTTCGTTCAATCCGTCGAGAGCACATATCTCTTCCCCTTTCTTAAGGCGATGGGCGACTCTGCCAATGTTTCCTATGTAGAGGTCTGCTCCGGGGACGTCTTCGGTCCTGAGCTCGGGCCCGCCTGTTACCACAATAGGAATTTCTATCCCCTCAAAGAGTTTTGGCTTTTTATTGATGATGCAATCGCTGAAGGACCCGAAAGTAAAGACCGCCAGGTCGTGTTCGTTTATCAGTTTGCGCTCAAAGTCCTTCGAGAGGGAGACCCTTCTCCCCATGCCCCGGGCAAGGCCTATCATATTTGTATTGGCCCCGGGATGCCTCAGGTACTCGGCAACGTCACAGGCGGAGTGGGGCAGGTGGTGGGAGGCCAGAGTCGGGGAAACAACCGCGATTTCAACCCCCGTCAGGGGGGCTTCGAGCATGACCCCGCGCAGTTCGTCGGAAACCTCCTTTATCAGGTGCACGTCCTTTTCGGGAATAAGCATGATAAGATTGACCTCGGTCCCGGTGACCATTTTCTGGATTAAGTAGCCTCCAAGATCTTCGAGCAGTTCGAGTATAAGCCAGTGCTTATGGACCCCGCCAGTGTAAAGGTAGGGCAGGAGTACGGCTGCCATCCTTATTTGCCTCCTTTTGTCCTTTCCAGTTCTTCAAGCATTGCCCCTGCCTCCTCGATCCATTCCTTTTTCATAGCTTCCTCGGAGGCCACAAAAACAAATCTTCTGCCTTTAAACAGGTGGTAACGGACCCTGAACCCTTCCGGAGTCACCCGGATTGCAAAGTCCACCAGGTTTTCGTGGAGCGTGTGGCGGGGGTCGGCCACGACCATGTCCCTGATAAGGGGGGCCTCTTCCAGGGGCCTCTCTACATTTATGGCCACGGTCCAGCGGTCCGGCTGGCTGATGTTTGCTTTCCCGTAACGTTTCCAGAGCAAGCGGAGCAGGTCAGGCAGGTACTGTTCTTTCTTAATGGTAATCAGCACATGCTGTTCGGTCGCAACCTTTGCTTCCACGTCGGCAATATCTGCGGTCTTCAGGGAAGTGCCTATTTCCCGCAGGATAATCACCATCTGAAAAAGGGAATCCTCGGGCCGAAGGATTACCCTGATCCTGCCTATGGCCGGGGCAAGCTTGAGACTTGATATATTGTCCTCAACGATTTTTTTGTAAAACCCGGCTTCCGAGGGGATTGCAGCTTCCACTATAAAGGTCTCAAGCGCGTCCATTTCAGTCCTCCGTGTAGCCTGAGGCAAGCAGGGCCGCCCCTACTGCGCCTATCATATGGGAATCTCTGGGGACAAGCACGTTAATTTTGAGAAGGTCCCCAAGGGCTTTTGGTACCCCTTCGATCAGGGAAGAGCCGCCTACCAGGATGAGGGGCTCTTTTACATCCACTTCCTGAAGCTGCTGCTCGAAGAGCTGCTCGACCACGCTGTAACAGGCCGCTGCCGCAACGTCTTCGGGTGTTGCTCCTTTTGCCAGGGAGTTTACCAGGGACTGGATCCCGAACACGATGCAGTAACTGTTCATGGTCACGTTTTCCTGCATACCCTTTACGGCAAGGGCTCCGAGTTCGGTAATATCCGTCCCGAGACGTTTTGAGATCATCTCGAAGAAACGGCCGGAAGCCCCGGCACAGATCCCGCCCATGGTAAACATGCCGGGAATTCCGTCTTCCACCGAGATGGCCTTGTTGTCCATGCCCCCGATGTCAATGACGGTTGCGGGCCCTTTCTGGCAGTCCGCAAGGTATACGGCTCCCTTCGAGTTGACCGTGATTTCTTCCTGGATGAGCTGGGCCTTGAAATGTTCCCCTATGAGGAAGCGGCCGTAGCCTGTGGTCCCGAGGGCCTGGACCTCTTCCCTTTTAACCCCGGCCTCTTCCAGGGCCATCGAGTATGCCTCTTCTGCACTTTCCAGGACCTTTGTGGTGGGGACCCAGCCTCTGCCTATAATTTCGTTGTCCCTCATGACCACGGCCTTGGTGGTGGTGGAGCCCGAGTCTATGCCCGCCGTAAGCCCCGTCTGAACTTCCCGGGCAAGCAGGTGCCTTCTCCGGGCAACGGTGGTCAGGGCTTCCAGACGAGTAAGAAGGGTGCCCGCACTTGTGCGTTCCGTAAAGGAATAGCTGATAACCGGGATATTCGAATGTTTGTGGATGTATCTTCTGACCTCGTTTCTCACAATTGCGGCTTCAGCACAACGGAAACAGGTCGTGATAAAGACCCCGTCAACATGGGTCAGGCCCTCCACAACGGCTCTGGCCCGGGCCATCATGAGCCTGAGGTCTCCACTTGCGACCTCGAGCCCGAACTCTTTTCCGATATTGTCAATGCTTTCTACATCTATTTCGGGATAAACAAACTTCGCGTTTACCTGTTCGGCCGCGGCTTCGAATTCGGGCTGGACCCCCGAATACTCGGAACCGCAGGAAACAAGGGCAATCTTTACGGTTTCAGGTCCGTCGGAGTTCATGTTTTTCTCTCCTCTGCAGGTTCCCCTTTATTTTCTGCTTCGGGACCCGGCTTATTTTCGTCATTAGTTTCCTCCCCGGTTTCTCCGGAAAGGGCTTCAAGGAAAGCCGCTATTTTGTACACGAATTCCGAGGCGTTATCTTCGGATTCGGGATACCTGACTTCAAGGATGGGCATATCCTTTGAACGCACCAGATACTTCATCAATTCGTTCGTACGGTTACAGCCCACACAGCCGAAGTTCACGGGCGGGTCCTCGACAATAATTGCCGCTTCAGCCTCTTCGATCAGGGGGCCTATAAGGGCCATCCGCCCGCGTACCCCCGCCGGGACCTCGACCGCCGCAAAGCGCAGCCCGATTTTCGGGTCTTCCGGGGTTATGTTCATCGGGGGGGAGTCCAGGCTTATGCTCGTAACTTTTTCACGCACCTGGTTCATGACGGCAAGGGGCTCGTGCCCGAAGCGTTCTACCAGGTCAGCCAGGATCAGGCTGTTTACAGGATATATGAAAACCTTAACCAATTCCGCTCACCTCGCAAGTTGACTTTCAATGATCCGCTCAAGCTCCGAAACTTTCAACCTGCTTTTTTCATTTTTCTTTTCCCTTACAGGTCCTTTTGTCTCAAGTTCGTCAAGGGCGGCCCCTATTGCGGGGAGCATCCGCACCTCTTCCCTGAGAAAATGAAAACCGGGTCTCGGGCCTCCGCCCCTGACAGCCCTGCAGCGCCTTTCGTCTCCTGCGGGAAAGCCCCGGTCTTTCACAAAAATATGATTTTTGTCAAGCTGCCGGATCTCTTCCGTCATCTGCAAGACGTCGCTCTCGGGCCCGGTAACAATAAGCCCGAAACAGGTCTCTTTTACCGTGACAGGGAACTCTGATTCGTAGATCTTCATGGCCGCGTCTACAGGCAGTACCTTATCCGAACTGATTACAATGACCTTTGTAATCTCTTTCTCTGCTGTCATGCGTCTCTCCTCATCTGTACCGGCCTGTCGGGGGAGGGATCTCCCGGGAGGAGCTTACCCCCTCTTTCAGGACTCCGGCCTGCTTCAGGGATACAGTTTTCCTCCTTTTCCTCTCCTTTGCCCGGACGCTTTGCTTCGCTTATATATATCACGTCCCCTTCCTTGATGCCTTTTAGCTTCTCAAGGTCCAGAATCCTGCCTATGATATTCGTTGATGAAAACTTTTCACCAGTAGGGCCAAAGAGGTCGTCTTCCACGGTCTTGACCCCGACGTTCCCCATTCTTTTGGCGGATTGGTTTGTGATCCCGATTTCTCCTGCCAGGACTTTTCCTTTCGGGCTGTTTTCTGGCATGATTTCCATGTATTTCACGGCATCCTTTTCGGCCCGGAAAAGATAGGTGTTTTCATAGACCATATGGACCGGAAGCGCTCCGACTTTTTTTGTCTTCAGTTCAAGGGAATGGAGAAAGAAGTCCAGACTCTTCGGGGCTTCAGGATAGAATTCCACTTCAACGAGTTTCGAGCGAGGGACGGCGTAGGCATTGACCTTTGCCTCTCCGAGGATTTCGAGGGTGGTTGCGGGCTTCTGTTTGACAATTACCGCATCTTCTCCGGCGTACCCTTCCTTTACCAGCTCCACGCCTATGGCCGTAAGGACCGGTCCCACTTCTTCGAAGCTACGGCCCAGGAGGTCGATCTGGAGCGGCAGGGTCTCCACTGCAAGTTTCTGTCCATTTTCCGCAAGCTTTATAAGTTCAAGGCCTTTCGTGACGTGCCCGACCACCGAATGAACCAGGCTTGAAGGCCGGTCTTCTCTGGAAACGTAGACCTTTCCGGTCCCATGACCCGCAGTCCGGACGGAAATGGCCCCTTCGGTCCTGGGTTCGAAGTTTTCGTAAGGAACAGGTTCTCTCTGCAGGGAGTTGTCCGAGATAAAAGAGCTTGCGACAAAGTCCACGGTAAAAGTGCCTTCACGCACAAGGGCATAAAATTGTTCCGCACCTGCCGGGGCGTTTCTGGAAAGTTCCACATAGACGTATGTATAAACACTCATCCCGGCTTCAAGGGGGGTCGAAAGCTCGGTAGTGCAGCTTTTCTCCGCAAGCTGTTCCCACTCTATTAGCGCTTCGATGGTCTGAATGGAATCTCCCCTGGAAAGGCTGTGCAAAACATTCTTTCCGCTCACGACCTTTGCAAAAGAGGCTTCTTCAGGAGTCCCGTATTCTGCTGCGTGTTTTTTCCTGGAAATTATAAGGTGGGTGTTCCGGCTGTCAAATCCACCGGCCCCTAAAAAGACGTCATAATTTTCAAAACTCTGTACTCCATGCACCGGTTTTATGCTGGCCTCGAAAGGGCCGAAGGCCACAGCTTCGGGTCCGGCCCAGCGCACCGGAGTGCCTTCGTACTTTTTGAAAGATTCTGCCCATAATTTTCGGGAGGATGAATCGGGGCTTTCGAGTTCGATTCGAAATTCCCCTTTGCTTGTTTTGATGGCATATTCGCTGACCTCTTCTGCCAGTCGCCGTCCCTCTTTTTTTAATATTCCAATTGCCGTGCCGGGCTGATAGGGGGCATCGGCGGCTTTCAGTGCGTCTTTGAGGGTCGCGCCTGCAGGCAGGCGAATCTCCCTGTCATTGACCTCAACGGTGATTTCCTCTGTCGTAATCGGGCACCTCATATGGCCTGTATAGCTAAGGGGATGGCACGTTAGTTATATATTAGTATTTATTATTCATTATTTTTTATAGGATTAACACTGTTACCTTAATTAACATTGTTACCTTAATTAACACTGTTAC
>JAQVBP010000020.1:0-3818 GCA_028690255.1 Methanosarcinaceae archaeon | reverse complement strand
TTAATTAACACTGTTACCTTAATTAACACTGTTACTTTTCTTAATACTATTATCTTTTCCCGTATCCCTCAAGGACTTTCTCCTTTTTTGTCTTTACGCTTTCCCCTTTTATGCCACTTCTCCCATAGCCTGAACTTTTTCATCTTCCGTGAGGTGAGAGAGTACTTCTTCCGGCTTCCCGAGAGCCACGATCTTTCCGTTCCGCATTAGAGCCACCCGGTCGCAGATTTCGTTTACGAAATCCATGTCATGGGAGACGATAACAAAAGTTTCTCCCGTTTCTTCCCTGGCCCTGAGAATGGAGTTTGTGACCGAGACCTTTGTAATCGGGTCCATAGTCCCGGTGGGCTCGTCCATGATAACGATCCTGGGTTCCTTTATAAGGACCTGGGCAAGTGCTATCCTGTGCCTTTCCCCTTCACTCATTTCGTGGGTCATCTTGGGCATAATCGCTTTTGCCTTTTCTTCCTCGAAACCGGCTGCTTTGAGAGTCATTAGTGCCTTTCTTACCCCTAGTTCGTAAGGCAGGTCGAGGCTAATGGACTCGGTCATGTTGTCGATTACGGTGCTGTGGGTGTAAAGCCCGTATTCCTGATGCAGGAAACCCATGTACTTTGTGGCTCTGCCCTTGTTGTTTACCCCGAGTACCGTCATGTCAACCCATTCGTCCCCCACACGGACTTCTACTTCCCCTGCGGTGGGGGGGAGGATTCCCATAAGGATTTTTGAGGTTGTGGTCTTGCCTGCCCCGCTTACGCCCACAAGCCCGAAGATTTCCCCTTCTTTTACGTCAAAGGAAATTTTGTCAACTGCCCTTACGACTCCCCGGTCCACCGAGATATAACGCTTGGCAAGATCCCTCACCCGGATTATGGGTTCTCCTATAACTGCGTCCTTCTCACGCCTGACCAGAGAGGCATTTTGCATGAAGGTTGCCGAGACTTCCATTGGGTCGCCTTCTGCAGTGACTTCTCCGTTTTCGAGGAGGATTGCCTTGTTTGCCAGTTCTTCGATTACCTCGGGCCAATGGGAGGTCAGGACCATGCTCATTCCGTATTTTTCAACGGCCCTTATGATGGTTTTGTGAACCAGGTTCGCAGTCATCGGGTCAAGGGTGCCTGTGGGCTCGTCCGCGAGCAGGAGTAAGGGGTTTCTGACAAGCTGCCTTGCGAGCACAACCCTTTGTTTTTCCCCTCCGCTTAATTCCCTTGCAACGTGCATCATGCGGTGGCTCAGGTTTACTTCTTCAAGGAGTTCTACCGCCTTTCTCATGGCGTCATCTCCCTGGTACCCTATTTCCGTGAGAGAGTTAATGACATTTACAAGCACCCTCTCATCCCCGTAGAGGGCAAAGGTCCTCTGCAGCATGATCGCAATCTTTTTCGTGATGTCTTTTCTGACGGGCTCATAAAGGGAAAGTTTTATAAAATCGGCTTCATAAGCCTGAAGCGTCTCTCCGCAGACGGGGCATTTCCGGCCGGCTTTGCTGGGGGGTTCGATGTATCCGCATTTTTCGCAGCGTGCGAGGTGGTAAATCACTTCCCCGGAGATGTTTTCAAAGGACTCTGTCCCACGCAGCACATGCATGAGGATGGTTTTTCCGGATCCGCTTTTCCCCAGAATTCCTACGACTTCTCCTTCGTTAATGGTAAGGCTTACATTTTTCAGGGCTTTGACCCCGTCAAAATCTACGGTTAAGTTTTTAACTTCAATAAATACCGACATGCATTTTCCTCCGTGAATTGTGAGCTGAAATCATTTTTTTATTTAAAGGGGGTTTGCCTGCCAGGGGCGTTCTCTGGCACAGGAACATAAAAGGTAATCTGCTGGTGATTAATGTGATTTATATACTGACATAACCAATTAATTTCACCCATATGGGCAACATTTACATAAGGATAAACATTACATAAACATAACGCATTATTTTCTCACTGTTAACTATTAAAAACATCATCAATCGACATATTCATCCATTTTTTGTGATAATTCCCGGGCCCTGACAATATCCACGACTTTTATAAGGTCATCCAGCACCACATCGGCTGCTTCTCGAAGTTTTTCAGGGCGCACGTCCCCCTGCTGGATCGTCATTATCCCTACATCGGCCGCCCTGAGGGCCAGGATGTCGTTTATGCCGTCCCCCACCATAAACACCAGGTCATATCTTTCTTTAAGTGAGCGGATAATTTTTTCTTTCTTCTGTGTCGTGGCCAGAGCAAAGACCCTTTCCTTCGGGATATTTATAAACTCCGCAAGCCGGGAAAGGCTCCTGGCACTGTCTCCCGAGGCTATATAGCTGTCAACTCCCATTGCCTCCAGGGTTCGGATGGTTTCGAGGGTGGTATCAAAGACCCGCCCTCCCGTGCTGAGTACGTAGGGCACGGAACGGGCTTCGGAGTCCACAATTACCCCGGCCGCAAGGTAGAAGATATTCGGGCAGTGGTTGCTCACCAGTCTGAGTACTTCATGTACATCCCCTATCCTGGTACTGTCTTCTTTTATTATTTTGAAGGCAGCTTCTGCGGAAAAGGCCCCGTTGGAGCAACTGATGCCTATGGATACCTTTTTTTCCTCGATGAATTCTGAAAGGAATTTGTCCTCCCTGCACTGGAGAATTGTTTCGTTTTCAGTATTCAGGACAACAAGAGCACACCCTTTTTTACTTGCGACAAGGGCGGTGCTTTCTATGTTTTCAAGGATTCGTCCGCTTTTGGAGTTCTTTGCCACCCTGTACATGTGCAGAAGGGTTCCGGCACTGTCAAATACAACGGCGATCCGTTTTTGCATAAAAAGTATTAACCTGTTAAATAAAAAGATTTGCCCGAAAAATTTGAAAACAGAATGGCAGGGCAATATAATTTCTATCCGGGTGCCACTCTTTTTAAAAAATTGGGGTTCCTGAAAGCAGAGCTCCCGCTAAAAAGCCGAGGATTACTCCCGTATTCAGGAAAGGCAAGCCTGCCTGCGGATTTCCTTTCATAACAAGGAGGGAAAGTGCGAAATATCCCCCCAGAGTCCCGAGCATTGCCCCGAGCACCGGGTAAGAAAAGATATCCGTATGGTTCAGAAAGATGTAGGCGGAAACCACAAGCAGAGTAGGCATGACCGCATCTCCCAGTCCCATGAAAAAGGCTTCGCGTTCTTCACCTTCTCCGAAACTTTCCTTTCTGAAGGAGTAGGCTCTGTGTTTGGGGATTACAAAGAGGATGGGCAGTTTCAGGTCCATGATCCCTTCCGCCATGGTGACCATGTGCTTTGTTTTGTAGACGGAAATCGCGTCATACACCGCAAGGAGGAGAAGCAGGACTATGATAGGGATTACGGAAAGGGAGATCCCGATCAGCGCACTTACGCCCGCCGCAATGCACACCCCGATAACGTCGATTACGTACCATTCCGGGTATTTGCAGAGTATCACTGTCAGGCCCGCGGAAAGAAGGCATGAAACCAGCGTAATAGTCCCGGAGGACATAGGAAGCAGGGTAAGCAGGGCATAAAATACATAGTAAAGGGTACTGAGCACAGCTATGTAAATAAAAAGCTTGATGAGCCAGGTCATCTCCTTTTTTATTGCCAGGAGCACAACAAGGGTAAAGCCCAGAATCAGCCCTATGTAATATATGGAATTCGAAACGTCCGTAGGGTCCTCGAAGGCCTGCATTTCATTAATCTCCATGGGGGTGGCCAGGAGAAGTGCAATTATCTGGACCAGCAGGATAAGCCCTGCCATGGAAAGCATGGGAAAGTATTCTATTATTTTTTGTCTGATAGAACTCAAATGACCTAAACTCCTTCTTTTTAAGTCCTTTTTAACT
>JAQVBP010000019.1:19051-27202 GCA_028690255.1 Methanosarcinaceae archaeon | reverse complement strand
CGGATAGAATAGCTTTTGTTTAAGGGGGAAAGGATACTGATCTTCGGGGGAACCCCATCCCCTGGCTTCTCGAGACTGACAGTAAAGTTCACGGAGCTTGAGTTCATGTTCCCTGCAAAGTCAAGCCCGTACACCTTTATGGAATGCGAGCCGTTGGCAAGTTCAAGAGATGTCTGGGCGGTAGAGAGCTCAGGGAATTCAAATTCAAGCCGTCCCAGTTCGTCAAGTTCGTACCACCATTCCTGAATGCTTTCGTTTGCCGAAGCATAAAGGGTAAGAGAGCCTGTTGTGTAAGTACTGTTTTCTTTGGGGTTTATTATTTTTATGAGAGGCTTATCCCTGTCCGCATCATCTTCCTTTTTAACAATGAAGGTTACTTCCGTTGAGTTAAAGTTACCGGAAATGTCAGTCGCGAATACTCTTAAGGTGTGGAACCCATTTAACAGGTTGAGGAGACCTTCTGCCGTACGGGGGGTAGTCCCGGCAAAAGAACCTTTAGCTCCGTCTATTGTATAACTCCACTTTGAAATTTTCTCGTTTGAACTGGCATAAATCGGGATGGAAGTTATGGAATATGTCTTGTTTATGGGGCTCGTCACGTTGATTACCGGAGGAATTACGTCGTCGAAAAGGGGCAGGTAATCGGTGATATTCCCTGATTTATATGGTTTATCTCCAAACCCGTCTCCGTCCGAATCGTTACCCTGGTAGTCCGACCAGTAGTTTCCTCCGGTATTGGACCCTTCGTAAATATTCGTCTTGCTTTCTATTATGGAAACATTCCAGATATTTCCGCTGTCTTTATCCTGGTTGTCATCTTCCGCATTTTTTGTATTGTTAAACAGGTTGTTGTAAATTGTATTGTGCTCCGAGTTTTCCAGGGAAAGCCCGCATTCGGAGTTAAACTTTACAAAACTATCATTGAGGATGTTGTTGTTTGATGAGATGAAAATAAGCCCGTATTCATTAAAAGAGATATTATTGGCCCTGAAAAGGTTGGATGTTGTAAACCGGAACAATAAGCCTTTTGAATTTCCAAAGGCCCTATTTTCTTTCAGGGTATTCCTGCTGCACAGGCCATCGAGTTTGATGCCTTCCGAGTTGTTGGATACGTTGTTTCCGGAAAGCCGGTTGTCGGAACTGTCTTCCAGGAAGACCCCTTCCATTATGTTATGGGAAGCCGCGTTGGAAATCAGGGTAGTGTTATCACAGGCTTCCACGTAAACCCCTCTGGTATTGTTTGACAGCCTGTTTCCATAGAGGGTATTGTAAGGGGAACGACTGAGATAGAATCCGTATAGATTTTCAAAAGCTGTGTTGTTGTTCAGGGAATTCTTTTCACATGAAGCCTTCAGGTAATATGCATATTGGCTGTCGGATGCGTTGTTTTCCCTTAGGGTGTTATTGTTGCAGGAATAGCTTAGATAAACCCCGTACTGGGCCTTCCTTATAGTGTTGTTTTCAAGAAGATTCCCGTTGCATTCGGCTTCGAGACTCAAACTAATTGAATTATTTACAAAAAAATTCGACGCAAGGCTATTCTCACAACATAAATTTTCAAGATAGAGAGCCCTGAAATTACCTGAAAAATTGTTTCCGGAAAGAATATTTTCAGTGCAGGAGTTCCTGAGAAGCAACCCTTCCGTGCAACCCTTGATACTGTTTTGCTTAAGGGAATTGTTTTTACAGAAATTTTTCACAGAAATTCCAAAGTCCGCACCAGAAACGGTGTTATTTTCCAGTGTGCAGTTGCTTCCTGCCTCAAGAGTGATTCCTATAAAAGAGGTATTTATTGTGTTGTTTTTAAGAACAAGCCCGTTTTTTCCCTGGCTCTTAATACCTGTTCCGAAATCGGGCCCTTCTATGTTAAATCCGTATATTGTGATATTATCAGCAAGAACAGTTATAACAGGGGAGGTAAGGTCCAGAGGATGAGGCTGAAGAATAACATTTGAGCCCTCAACCGCTTTAAGGGTAAGGCCCGAAACGGAAACCTGGAGGTTTTCAGTATATGTACCATCGTACACAAGGATTGTGTCCCCCACAGAGGAATTGTTTATGGCCCCCTGGATACTGCTACAATTTCCGTCTCCCGGAAGCCCCGTAACATTCAGGGCTGCGGAACTCAGACCTGTGCTCAGAATGAGCATGAAAAAAAAGACAATAGATAGGATCATTATATTTGAAAATTTATTTTTTTTATTCATAATGCCACCACACGCACCATTTTCTGCTTTGAATCTGTCGAACTGTTATTTATTATACTTATTTAATTTCCTACGCACCAGTTATACCAAAAACATTGCCTCTGTTCGTTATCACACCGAAACTTTTGTATCAATTTCAAAATAAGAAAATAAAACCACGGATTAATACATTTGAATCGAAGTGGCTCTTCGCCGTTCTCTGTGAAGATGGAGTTAGATTCAAGATCTTGTTGATTGTTGTAATGAATAAACACTCAAAAAAGCGAGGGACCATCGAAGTTCTCTGTTCTCATAAGACTGAAAATAATAACTATGTTGCCCCAACACTTAATTTAATTGTTAGATATTTCAGAATGTCCGTCAAATGATTAACTTATTTATTAGATATGTTCTTTATTTTTTGTGTCTGTTACTCACAGAATAACATGTTTGTTTTTTATGCATAAGTGTACTCTGTAATCTATTATATAACTTTCTTGAAATTTCAAGGAATTTATAGAACGCAGCTTAAACCCCTGAGTCTTTAGCTCAGGGGATATAAGCGTCAACTTCAACCCTGATTCCGTATGTAATATTCTGCCGCGTCTTTACTGACGTTTCTATAGTAGACGCATAAATATCCCATGATATCGAATTAGGTGCTTAAATTTAAGCACATAATTCTGTTGGCTGTATTAAAAAATTGACATCTATTGAGCCCATGTATTTGCAAAAATGCTCATATGCGCTTAAAATTTGGGAACGCATAAATGCTGCGCTGAGAACTGAACTGAGAGTTACAAATGGCAGAGAAACAGAACCGAACGCAGCGATTATAGATAACCAATCTGCCAAAACCACAGAAACACCCGGAGTACGCGGCTATGATGCCGGCAAGAAAGTCAAAGGGCGAAAGCGCCATATTTTGGTGGATACAACAGGTGTCAACGGCGGTTAAGAATTCCCCATTTTCGACGGTTTAAAATTACCCATACAGTTTATGGAAAGGGAATAAGGGTTAATGGGTGATAGAGGGACGAAGAAAATATCAAAAAAACGAGTCAAACGATCTTATTTTCAAAAAAAGTTTATTGGATTATTTTAGGACGCCGCCAGCAGGGCTCGAACCTACGACATTCTGGTTAACAGCCAGACACTCTACCAACTGAGTTATGGCGGCTTTTTGATTGTATTCTTAACTTATACGGATTTTTCTTCATATCCGCAATGTTTTTCAATAAATTGGTGGGCCTGACAGGATTCGAACCAGCGACCACCCGGTTATGAGCCGAGCGCTCTAACCAAACTGAGCTACAGGCCCCCTCTGTTTATTCCTAAATCCCTAAACTTTCCTTATGTATTTTTAATTACTTTTTAGTTATTAAAAAATGATTGTTGTTTAGGACGCCGCCAGCAGGGCTCGAACCTACGACATTCTGGTTAACAGCCAGACACTCTACCAACTGAGTTATGGCGGCATATGTTCCCGCGCGGGCCTCTTTTCATTCTCGCGCGAACACTCCTAAAGCGTTTATGGTATTTAAATTTTTTGCCTTTCAGATCATTTTCCGGGAGGCTTCGAGGGTACATTTTACGATTTATTTTAAAAAAATACAATTGTTATCTTGGCAATGCTGTGCTCCCATCATTTTTTTAAAAACTATTTATAATTATTTTATCCAATCCCCTTTTATTTACCTATCTTTTTTAAAACTCGTGTATGTTTTTTAATGCTAATCTTTATATCCTTTTGATGAGAATATTTTTGTTGTCTTTGATGCGGTATTACTTACTGCAACTGGACATGGCAGGTGGGAATTCTAAAATAAATTATGCTGATAATTCTAAAAATAGCCTGACGTAAACTCTGCCCGAGGGAAATATCTGAATTTGTATATTACGGTATGGATTTTATATATCCAAACTGTATTATTATCTTAACCTAATTAATATTTCTGAAGGTTTGCTTGCTTTTTCAGCGTGCTACAGCAAGGAGGGCAGTTCCCGCGCCATTTCCAGCCGGTAGGGGATTCAATTGTTTGAAAAATACACTACTTTGGGGGTTTATACAACGAAATCTCTTAAAACATGCCCAAAATGTAATGCTGAACTGAAATTGAGTCAGGATGGGAAAGTCCAGTATTGTCCTGTATGCAGATACTGGACGGAAAAAGGTACTGCAAGACTTGACTCGATCATGATCTATAATTGAGAGGTCTATATGGAAGATATCGGCTCTCTTCTCTTCTGTAACGCGTGCGTGACTCCCCTTAAGCGTGGTTGATAGTTTCAAATGTGTTTTACTATTGCCGGAACTGCGGCCGTATGAATTCAGCTGCTTTTCTGGCAGCCGGGCAAAAAGCTCTTTATATTAACGAATCCATGGCTTCTTCAGTCGTTAATGTTGGAAGTCTGAAATCCTGGAGGAAGTGCCAGTCCCCTGAATCCGACTAATATATTGTTGAAGGCCTTGTGAACTACCGCTCGGCTAAAGACCGACCGGCTTCCTGCTTCATACCCCGGAGCAAACTCCACCAGTCCACAGGCTCTTCCCGCCGTTCCGGCGGTGATTAATTTATAGTTCACTTTTGTTTGGTTATTTTCCAGTTACACTGGAAATCCCACAAATTTCCAATTTGTGCGATCGCAAAAGTGAGTAGGATTAAAATGAATTATTAATATATTAACGTTTTGAAATATTAATATATTAATGTTTTGAAATTAAACCATTTATTGGAAAGTGGACGCTTATATCCCCTGAGCTAAAGACTCAGGGGTTTTACGCTGCATTCTATAAAAATCAGCAATTTGTTAATCGGCATGCATAGGGCTTAATTTTACCCTCTATTTTTGTGAAATTTAGGGGAGTGACACGTTTCATTCGTTATTTTTTATTCGTTATTTTTTATTCGTTAATTATTATTCATTTACTGTCCTGCCTTAATTTTTATGCAGAAATTTTCTACCTCGGCCCGAAACTCATCCTGGCTGACCCCGAAGAGGCCTGCAAGGTACATGGCTCCTCCCGCCCCCGCTCCTTCTTTGATGGTGCCGGTCTCGTAGGGGTGGAGGCCCGGAAGGACGGATTTTCCAAAGCCGGGGTCGGCCGTGTAAACGGTTGAAATTCCCAGGTCCCCGGTCATTTCCATAAAGTTTGCGGTTTTGTCTTCGACCACATAGCGGGTGGTGGCAAGAGATATCTTTTCGGTGTTAAGGCCCAGGTGCTTGATCACGGCAAAAACGGCTGCCATCTGGGTCCCTCCTGCAAGGACGATGTCGATTCCCTCAAAACCGGCAACAAGGCCTGCCACGGCTGGCATCATGGGGTCCCCTATAGCCTCTACGGCCCTGAAGGGGTCTTCCCTGAGGCTTCCGAAACTTATGTCTGAAGCTTCCATGGCTTCTTTTACCACCCTGTTCTTGAGCGCCAGGGGGTTTTCGTTCGAACTGCTGCTGACTTCTCCATCGTAACCGAGGGCGTTCAGGACTCCTTTGGCCGTGGTGGTGCCGCCTGGAATGCTTTCCCCTATCACTACATGGTCGGTTTCGGCTCTCAGTTTCTCGGCCTCGGCCTTTGCGCGCTCGAAGATGCCTTTAGGGTCGTGGACGGCAATTTTTTCCCGGATGTCTTCTCCGGGTTTTGCCACAAGGTCGATATAGGGGACTTCAGGGGTTATAATAAGGCCGGAGTTAACAAAATAATACGGGACCCCTGTGAGCCTCAGGGCCGAGCTGGTCATGATCGCCGGAGTAGGGGTGTCAAGGGGAGGGGTCATGGGAAGAACCGGGACGCTGAGTATATTTCCGGTTTCCATGAGTTCGGCATCCCCGGCAGGAGTATAGTCCGTAAGTTCGGCGGTCTTTCCGGCTGCGGAGAGCTTCGGGATGTGTGCGGTCTTTGTGTTTGAAAGCACGCATATGAAGATCGGCTTTTCCGGTTTGCAGGTAGCTTCAGGTGTAATCCAGCTCATTTCATGTCTCCTTTTTTTGTACGGCCCACTTATTATTATGTAATTTTCCGTCATCTGTGAATATTGTTGTAATAGATCTCCTGATAATAATCTGCGGGCATATGCGGGTATGGACAGGCTATATGCCCTTTTTCTAAGAAGTCCGGGATGTATTTATTAGAGAAATATTATTTAACTTTATTTAATCCTCAACTTAAATTTACTTTATTTAAACTTAACTTTGTTTCAACTTCGGTTTAATATCCATTTATTGATGTCGAATATATGTGCATTGCATGAAAATCGAGAATTCTTTTAAAAAAAGTCAGGTTGATTTATATCGGGGGCCTTTCTGGTATTGTCGGACATTTCCCGGATGTCCGATAAAAAGAGGAAAAATTTCGGAAAACGGGTTTTTCCGAAATTACAGGATTTATCAGTACGAACCAAAAACTTCAGTATGTCCTTGCCACGTACACGCGGGTCGTCGTCTCTTTCCCGCAGATCGGGCATTTTGCAGGCCTGTTTCCTTCCTGGTCGAGGGGAATTCCAAGGATTCCGGCGTCCATCTCATCTTCCATGGCAAGACCGCATTCCTTCTTTTCACACCAGGGAATTGTCGCAATGTCTTTTTTGATCGTTTCTTTGACCTCTTCCAGGCTTTCACAGGGGATGATACGGCTTTCGAGTTCGGCCTTTGCTTTTGCGTAAAGGTTTTCCTGGATTGCCTCAAAGCTTGCCAGGACTCCTGCCTCGATTTCAGGCAGAGGGACCTGGTCCTTTTCCCCGTTGTCTCTTCTTACCACTACCGCAACATCGTTTTGCAGGTCCCTGGGCCCTATTTCAAGTCTCAGGGGGACGCCTTTCATTTCCCACTTATAATACTTGGCTCCGGGCCTGAGGTCGCTTGAATCGATTTCCACCCTGACCCCTGCTTTCTTGAGCCGGGCCTGGACGTTCCTGCAGGCTGCAAGCACTTCCTCGGCCCCTTTCTTGAAGAGGATCGGGATAATAACAACCTGCACCGGGGCGATTTCCGGAGGCAGGACCAGGCCTTTGTCGTCCCCGTGGATGGAAATCGTGGCTGCGATGGAACGCTCGGAAATCCCGTAGCAGGTCTGGTAAGCCAGGACCTGTTCTCCTGTGGGGTCTTCATAGGTAATATCAAAAGTCTTAGCAAAGTTATTCCCGAGGTGATGACAGGTCCCTATCTGAAGGGTCTTTCCGTCCGGCATCATGGCGTCAATGGCATCGGTGTAGTCGGCTCCCGGGAACTTGTCCCAGTCCGGTCTCCTCGACCTGAGCACGGGAACCCCGAGTCTCCTGTAGATCTCGGTGTAGAGTTCCACGGCTTCCTTTACCTGGGCTGCGGCGTCTTCCCAGGTCGCATGTACGGTGTGAGCTTCCTTGAAGGAGGTTATTTCCCTGAGCCTGATCAGAGGCCTCGTGTGCTTTGTTTCGTAACGGAAGGTGTTTACCACCTGATACAGCTTGAGAGGCAGGTCTGCGTGGGAGCGGACCCAGATTTTATACATCGGGTAGATGGCGGTCTCACTGGTCGGCCTGAGAGCTAGCTTTACGTCAAGCGGATCTTTTCCTCCGTGGGTTACCCAGTACACTTCGTCCTCAAAGCCCTTGATATGCTCGGCTTCCTTCATGAACTCGTTTTCCGGGATAAGCAGGGGGAAAAGGGTTTCCTGATGTCCGCTTTCATCAAGGATTTCCCGGATGATAGCATAGGTGTTTCTCCGGATCGCAAAGCCAAAGGGGTACCAGACATAAAGGCCCTTTACCGGATAGCGGACGTCCATTATCTCGGCCATCCACAGGAGGTCATTGTACCAGTCGCTGAAGTTCTCTTTTAACGGAAGTGCTGCTTCTTTTTCAATTTCTGCCATACCTTCACCGCATTATCATAATTTTCATTAATTTTTTCTACGCTCTGATGGATTATTCTGATGGATTATTCTGATGGATTATTCTGATGGATTATTCTGATGGATTATTCTGATGGA
>JAQVBP010000019.1:16787-18951 GCA_028690255.1 Methanosarcinaceae archaeon | reverse complement strand
TCTGATGGATTATTCTGATGGATTATTCTGATGGATTATTCTGATGGATTATTCTGATGGATTATTCTGATGGACTGTTCAAAGGGTAAAATATTTCAGTTTTGCTTTATCCGAAGTTGTCTTAATATTTAATATTGTAAATGTGCTGTTCCAATACTATCGCTTCAACGGGCACCGGGGCCGCCTCCGGCGTGCAGGAAACTGCCTTTCAGTACCGGTTAATATTGAGGGTGTACAGTAATAATATACAGGACGCTTGCATAGCACACTACCAATAGATACATTATATGTAATCTGGAGGTATGCCATACTGTAATTAACAGAGGCCGGTGTGAACTACCCCCCTTTAAAAGGGTGGATTCCTGCTTCATACCCGGAGCAAACTCCACCAGCCCACAGGTTCTTCCCGCCGTCCCGGCGGTGGTTAAGTTTTATTTTTTTGCCTGGTTCTTTTCCAGTTTCAAGTGAAATCCCACAATTATCAATTTGTGTGATCGCAAATATAAATGGCAATACATCGGTTTATTAAGATATTAATGGTTTGGCACATCTTTTATGAGCGGGGTACGATTCATCCCCTCCCTGAATTGGGGAATATTTTCTATCCCTGCCCCCCATTGCCATAAATAAGCGCAATTTGCTATTTAAAGGGAGCCTCTGGCCTCAAAAAACATTTTTCAAAAATACAGAGGGAGTAATGTCCAAACCATAGGCTGGAGCAGGAGCCGGTTTTCTTTCCGGCAAAAAAGAATTATTCATTTTCGGAAGATTCCTTTCCAGGGGACCGGATATTCTCTGAGACATCCATTTCAAGTTCGGACTTATCAACATCGAATATGATCATGCCGGTATTCAGCTGTTCAGCTTCCTCCTGCGTGAGTTTTATTGCCTTGGCTTTCTTCGAAATAATCGCGCTGTTTCCCAGGGGGTCTTCGATTACAAGCGTGATTTTCCTTTTGCCTTCCATTACTTCCTCGAGTATGGACATAAGTTCCTGGCTGCGGGCGAACTTTTCTTCACTCTCGTCATCCTCAACTGCCCATTTACTGGCCGTTATCAGGACATTCATGATCCTTTGCAGTACGCCCTCGATGTTGGTCACATAAGATTGTGAGATTGTGCCTGGTTCGACATCTATCCCGAGTTCCGGGATACGGATGGTACCCGAGGTAGAGCGGATTACTCTTGCATTCAGGTCTTCCAGGCTCTCGATTGAAAGCTCGTATCGCATGGGTTCTTTGCTCGCGAGGATCATGGTGTCGGTAAAGCGGAACTTGCAGTTCTCACAGACCCCGGTTATGTACATGACCTCTCCGAAATAGGGTATGTTATCTCTCTGCCAGTGCATTATGATTTCTGTGTGGCAGATAGGGCAGTTAATCCTCGTTTCAAAATGCTCTTTTGCGAAAAAATCGTTATTCAATATCTCCCACCGATGAGTTTGGATCTGTCAATTTTAATACCTGTCGGAGTCACTATGACCATGTTTCCCTTTACGCCCGCAATGTCTCCATGCACATCAAGGACTACATCTTTCAATTCTTTCAGTACGCGATCTCTCAGGAATTCGTCCCCTTTAATGTTTGAGATGTCGATCATCAGGATGTTTCCGTTATATATTTCCTGTTTCAATGTACTTACCTGATTGGTGTTCGAAATTTCTGCGATTCTTATGTATGTTTCTGCAGGTTCTTCTTCCATAACTTCTTCGTACTTGCTCAGGTCAATTTCCGGAAATTCCTCGACACTGACTGTATTTCTTGAGCTGCCACCAAGAAGCTTGTCTATTATTTTAGCCATTTATGCACGCCTTTTGTATTTTTTTATATTTAGATAGTAAGTGCTATATTGAAATCTATCTTAATTAAGTTTGCTGTTAACTAACCTTCCCTAAAACCTTCGCCTAAGGCTTGCGTTTTTGGAGGAGGGCTCTCTTGCTGAAGAAGGTAAAATACCCTTCCTCTGGTTGGCTGTTGTGAGGATGATCCGTGATGTCCAGACCGTCCTGTGTTTGTTTATTCGGATTTATTTTATTCGTGTTTGTTTATTCGTGTTTGTTTATTCGTGTTTGTTTATTCGTGTTTGTTTATTCGTGTTTGTTTATTCGTGTTTGTTTATTCGTGTTTGTTTATTCGTGTTTGTTTATTCGTGTTTGTTTATTCGT
>JAQVBP010000019.1:5083-16687 GCA_028690255.1 Methanosarcinaceae archaeon | reverse complement strand
TGTTTGTTTATTCGTGTTTGTTTATTCGTGTTTGTTTATTCGTGTTTGTTTATTCGTGTTTGTTTATTCGTGTTTGTTTATTCGTGTTTGTTTATTCGTGTTTGTTTATTCGTGTTTGTTTATTCGTGTTTGTTTATTCGTATTTATTTTCCGGACCTTCTTTTCAGATTTCCATGTTCCAGATTTTGTCTCCAACATGGATTATGGACTGGACGGCTTTTCCGGATGTGGCTTCCACCATGGCAGGGCCATCCATGAGGGCCTTTCCCACAGCAAGGGGTTTTTTGTGGGCTTCCTCAACCACTATAACAAGTTCCCCTTCCTTAATCCCGGGGTCAGCTTCCACTATGCCGGGGCTCATGATATCCGCCCCGTTGTAAACAAAGCGGACGGCTCCCTTATCCACGACCACCAGGCGTTTTTTGAGTTCCATTTCAAGGGCTCCCCTCACGGTTGGATAGAGGGTCCCCTCAACCTCAAAAAACAGAGGTTTACCGTCCACGAGGATAATTGTGTATTCGTCCAGGGTGATTTTTTCAAATACACTTTTCTCCAGCTTCGAGACCTCTTCTCCGAAAAGTGAGATCATTTCCTTTACTAAGTTGTTCTTTACGCTTTTTCTTAGCTGAATTCTGGCTTTTACCTTCAATTGATCACCTGAATAAACAAAAGTCTGGGCTTGGCGTGTTTGCCTACTATCCATAGTGTTCCCGGCTTTTTAATATTTGTGTGAGGGCAGGGTCTGAGAGGGGGGAAGTGCCCGTTTACCCTATCTCTTCCTTTTCTCGCTTTCCTTCGTATTTTTTCCGTATTTCCGAAAGGCTTCAGAGTTTTATCAGGAGGGCGGCAAGGAGTACAAGGGCGCATCCCTGGAAAAGTTTTTCAAATCCAAGAACTCCGAGGAGGGAACTTCCGAGCACCGGAACGAGCCCGAGCCCCACATAGACACCGGTATTGAATAGCCCCATTGCAAAGCCGCTGGAATTGATTTCTGAAACCGCTGTTACAAGCCCGACAGCGGTGCCCCCTCCCCCGATTCCTATAAGGGTAAATGCGAGGGTCGGGTTTTCGGGGGAGATTAGGATCCCGGCAGCCGCAAAAATGATTCCTGCCCGGATTATTGTCCTGTATTTTACAACTGGCCTGCTTGCTGCAAGGGCGCCTAACATGGCTGCCAGGTATGAGGCCGAAATTGCCAGGCCGAGTTCGGGTTTTGTCAAAAAATCGATACTGTATAAGGGATAAATAGCGGTAACGACTCCGGTGGTGCCGTAGAGCAGGATTGAAGTCCCCCAGATCTTTCCGAACCTGTTATCAAAGAGGGCCCCTGCTATTTTTTTCAGGTAAAGTGCCGGAGAAAGCCCGGCCGGGTTTTCTGAGGTTTGAGACTCGATGCTTTCTATTTTCCCGGTGGGTGTTTTTCCTCCATAGATTAAGAAGCCAAGGGCCGCAAGCCAGGCAAGCAGAGTAAAACCTCTGATTGCGGTCCGGATTTCATATCCCGCGAGCAGGCCCGAAAAATACACCCCTGCGGCAAGCCCGGCGTTTAGTAAAAAGGTGAATTCTCCAAGGCTTTTCTGGCTGTTTTTTTCTTCCGAAAGCATGGAATATGCGGCCGGAAAAAAGGCCCCGCAGCCCACACCTTCCACAAATCTGAACGTCCCGAGGACTTGCAGGTTTTCTGAAACGGAGATGATGCTTCCCGAAAGCACGGTCAGGAAGATCCCCAGGCCCACAAGGCGCAGGTTTCCCACCCTGTCTGCCAGGACCCCGAAAGGGATCATGGTCAATAAGGCCCCCATAAAATAACCGGAGTAGAGCAAACTTGAAGCTATTGGACCGCCTCCGCTTCCCCCTGAGACTGCAAGTTCCGGGAGGATTGGAATCACCGAATTGCAGAGGCCCTGAATTGTAAAGACCGATAGATAAAGCAGGAGTTTTTTCGAATTCATAGGTTTTTATTTTTGTTTTTATTTTTTAGTTTTTTTAGTTTTGCAGGGTATTCTCCTGAAAAAGCCGTGCTTATAAAACCTTTTTCTCTTGGAAATAGGTCTTTGGCAATCTTTTAATTATCTTTTTACCTGACATGAATCTTCTTTATTATTTTAGAGTTACCCTTTTTCGGGGGCAGTATCTTTGCTTATTCTTTCCTTTTTTACCAGGTCTATGGTTAAGCCAGCTTGAAATATAGCCCGTTTTATTGTGAAATTTAATACACTGTATGATCTATGATTTCTTTAATATTATATTACCCTCAAAGAAAATGCATAGTTTTTTATATAATAAATTTGCATAAGGTTATATTGTGAGCGGGAAACTATTTTTTCACATACCATACCCCCCACTCCCCATATGACCCCCCACTCCCCAAACCCGCTCACAATCCTTCTTATACTGTTTAATGTGGGTTTGGGTGCTTGAATATTGTTTTTTGTTTTGTTTTGTTTTTCCTTTTTGAGAGGTTATTTCTGAGTGTTTTTTTCCTTTTTTAAAGGCTCCTGCCGATTTCATGTATGCCAGGGTTTTCAATTTCGAATGGGTTTGCAGGTTTTTTCCCTGCGTATGGGAGATTTGATACGGGATCACAATTTATATATATTTACTATTTTATCCCCTACACATTTTATTTAAAATATCATCCAAATTCATCTGGTATGAAAGTCCCGTGTACTTTCATTTGTTTGTGCCTGTTACTCGAAGAGTTTCATGTGCGTTTTTCTGAAAAGATATCTTTCTACCTTATTATCAAAAAAAGTAATAGCTGATTTCCCTGGTCTGAGGCCTGTCTTCAGTGAACCTTCTTGGCCAGAACGGAACCGCCGGCCAGAAACCCGGAAAGGGCAATCTCATTGATTGCCGCCTTTTATGACCTGGGATAGGCGGCAAGGGCCATTATCTTTTGAAGCCCCTGCAGAGCCGACTCTTGCAAAGAGGCTTACAACCTCAACCGGGTTACAGCTCCCCCTCGGAAAGCGACGTCCATGGCTTTTTCGAGCCTTTCTGAGGCTCGAATTTGCGGTTTAGTTCACACTGCGGACCTGGAGGATCTGGAAATCAAAATCTTCCGGAAAAGAGGTCAGAAATAAAATAACTGTGTAACCGAGTTCCTTCACTTCCCCGATTGCCAGGGCCTGAGTTTCACTGACTTCTTTTGAATCACTGACGATGCAGAATGATTTCCTGTCACCGGTGTTTATCAGAAAGTTAAAGACTCCTTTGTATGCTTTTAAAAAATTTACCAGGTTTTTCAGTTCTTTCCAGGTGTTGCACATATGGGTATTTTTGGAACCCGTGTTTTCTACGTACCAGTCCCGACTGACGTAAGAATAGGAAGCGTACTGTTCTTCCAGTTCTTCATAAGTCCTGAAGATCTTTTCAGTTTCTTTTTTCAGATTAATCCATTTCCACTGCTGTTCCGTAAAATAACGGGCTGCAACGATCTCAAAGATTGCTTCCTTATCCTCAGAATTGAGCTGCATGATTTCACGATCCTTCAGGCAAGATGCCTGCGATTTTAAAAGCTTTCCGGCAATTACTATCAGTAGGAATCAAAATTCTTATTTTCTGATTTAAAGGCTTAAAATGCCTTGCTTTTAGATGTTTTTGCCCTGGAATTGAATTGTCGGACAGCCAGTTTATTGGAGGGTTATTGACCTTCTTCTTAGTATGAAAGTGTTTCAGGTACTTCCATTTATTAGCATGAAAGTGTTTCAATTTCTTTCAGTTATTTGTACCTGTTACTCAAAGAGTTTCATGTGCGTATTTTCAGATTTATTTCCTTTTCAGAAAGTATCGTCTTTTCAGAAAGTATCGTCTTTTCAGAAAGTATCGTCCTGTGCATAACTCCTGGAAAAGCACAGGGCCAGTTCGGCTTTTTTGAGTTCCCGACCAAGATAGGCCGCATGGTCGAGCCTTGAAACCAGTTTCATCTCAAGGAGGGTATCCATGACCTCTCCTGCCTTTTCCCCTGTGATCACGGCCTTTTCATGTTCTGCAACAATCAATCCTCCGCTGCCTTTTATCCGGTCAGGTATGATTCCTATGCGAATAGGGCCCGCGGGGTCGGTCCGCCAGTTCTTTGCAGCTTTTGCCCGGATTGTTTTTTCCGGGAGGGCTTTATCCGGACGCCTGCGCTTTTCCTTGATCCGGAGGAGATCAAGTCCCAGATCCTTGGGAGAACTTTCCCTGATCCGGGAAAGAAGCATCATTTCGGAAGCTGTTTTCAGCTCCAGAATGGAGCCCTGGGCTTTGTCGCTGAATTCCGGGGTAAAGAGGATACTTGCGCCGACCTCGGCCCCTATCCCGCAGAGGAGAGCATTTACTCCTATCGTGTCCACGTCCAGGAGTTCCGTTACGTTTCCTGCCCCGAAAAAGACGGGTATTTCGGGGTATAGCCTGTGGAATTCGTGATAGCGTACAATGGAGCCGGTAATTCCGTGACCCACGGGGTCGAGCACCGGGTCTGCTATGAGTTTTTCGATCCCGAGGCGTTTTGCGGCTTCGATGTTTTTTATGAGGCTTTCCAGGCTTTCTCCGTCGTCCGGGAGAACCACTGCTGCAATACCGGCTTTTGCTACAGCCGGACCTGCAGCTTCAAGGTTGCTTCCGTTAAGGCTCAGGACAAGGTCCACCCCGGCTTCAACTCCTTCCCTGAGCAGTTCGGGGTCCAGAGTGTCGATACTTATTGGAATCCCCTTCCGGCAGAGAAACCTTGTAAGATCTACGGTCTTTCTTACCTGCCCGGGCCCGGTGTTAAGGGAGGCCCCAAGGTCAATGATGTCCACGCCCCTTGCGATAAAGGTTTCAAGCTTTTCCCTGAGGGCTTCGGGGTCAAGCTCGGTAGCTCCGACGATTTCCCCCATCACCTTCATGCGGGCCTCTCCCCCCAGTTTCACTTTCCCGAGGGTCAGGAGGGGGCGGGCTTTTTCTTCGCTTTCCTCAAGGAGTTCAAGCGCCTTCTCCCTTCTCACGTCGGCAAGCAGTTCACAGGCAGGGGTGGTTCTGGAAAATTCTAAGGTTTCGGCAAAGGAGAGAACGAATCCCAGGTCGTAGGCATGTTTCGGGCCCAACCGGACCCTGCAGCCGAGTTCCCTCTCAACTTCTGAAAAATCTCCGGGGACCAGGCCCGGGACAAGGATCAGGTCGTACTTCCCGGCAGGCTTTTCTGAAAGAAAAGTTCTAAGGAGCTTCCGGGGGGTGATGAAGGCGGCAATATCGATGTCCACTACAAGAACGTCGGCCTTTTTCCCGGCCGCATTCCTTACGGTGTTTTCTGCAAGTCTCCCGGTTGCGATTAGTATGTTCATGATTTTTAGATATAGCCACTGATAAAAAAGTGTATCTGTTCAGGTATGGCGTATCAATCAGGATTTCTATTCAGAGCTGGTATATTAATCAGTTTTCCAGGTTTTTTCATAATTCCCTGCATCCGGGAATATTTTCTTTCATGACCTTCGGGCCCTAAGTAAGCTGTATCTATTCCAAAATATGGGTATAAACCACGAATAAACACGAATTAAGCGGATGATTTTAATCCGTGTTTATCCGTGTCCATCTGTGGTTCTTTACTGGAAATTCGTTGACCTGCGGGCCAATCTCCATATTCCAGGTATGTGAAAGTACTTTGAAATCCCAGTACTGGGGGGCTCTATAGCCACGTCTGTACTTGTTGCAATAAAAACACTTTGCAGCTTATCGAGCAGTTACATTATCCGCTCTCGTGACTATAGGTCGCCTGAAACCGGGGTTGTGTTTTATCTTTTCCGGTTTTTTGAGGGTTTCCGGTTTTTTGAGGGTTTCCGGCTTTATTCTGCTTTTTAATTTATGAAGTCAATTATTGAATCTTTTCCACTATTTTTCCTGAATGAACCGGCTTTGTTTACCCTGGTCTGCCTTTCTTCCCCTCTCTGCTGAGGGCGTAGCGCATCAGCCGTACTCTCAAAGAGCCCGGCTCCTGCCTGCGGTCCGAGGATCTGAGCGGACTGTACTCCGGTCATGATGGCCATTACTCTTATCTTCCCCTCATAGTCATCCCTGATCCGTGCGCCCCAGATAACATTGGCGTTGGGGGAAAGTTCATAGGTTAGCATGGAGGCTACTTCTTCGGCTTCCTTAAGGCTCAGGTCGGGCCCCCCTGTTACGTGCACGAGGCTTCCTGTTGCGCCTTTGTAGTCAACATCGAGCAGGGGGTGGTTAAGGGCCGTCCGGACAACTTCGTTGCTCTTGTCCTGGCTCTTGGATTCCCCCACAAGCATTACGGCAACCCCGCCGCAGCCCATAATGGTCCTGATGTCAGCATAGTCGAGGTTGATAAGGGACGGAACGGTGATTGTTTCCGTAATTCCTTTTACGGTTTCGGAAATGAGCTGATCCATGACCGAGAAGGCCTGGTCGATTGGGAGGTTCGGCACGTAATCGAGCAGGCGGTTGTTGTCCAGAATGATAACGGTATCAGCTGCCTTGCGCAGTTCTTCCAGGCCCTCTTCGGCCTTGACAACGCGGGCCCTCTCAACCCTGAAGGGGCTTGAGACCATGCCTACTACAATAGCTCCCTGCTCTTTTGCAATCTCTGCGACAACCGGGGCAACCCCTGTTCCAGTCCCGCCGCCAAGTCCCGCGGTTACGAACACAAGATCCGCATCTTTTAAGACTTCTTCAAGGGTACCTCTTGCGAGTTCCGCAGCCTTTTTCCCCATATCGGGGTATCCCCCTGCTCCAAGGCCCCTGGTAAGGGTTTTCCCCACGAGGATTTTTTTATCGGCCCGGACATTGTCCAGGTGCTGTTTATCCGTATTGATACATACGGTTTCAGCTCCTTCAATCCCGATGTTGTAGAGTCTGTTGATGGTATTATTCCCGGCGCCCCCGCATCCGACAATCATAATCCGTGGTTGTCCGAACTCTTCAAAATCGTCCTCAAATGTAGCGTTTTTTCGGTATTCCTTTTCCTTTTCTGTGTACTTCATTGCTTCTTGTACTATAGATTGCAATTCATCCCCTCGGCTGACTCTTTTATAAATTATATTGGAAAATTTATTTTTCACACCCCACTCTTTTCTCAGGGGTTTTATTCTTTGAACAGATCCAAAGAAAATTTGAATCGAATCCAGAGACAATTGAGGTATAAACCTTATGATAGACTTAAGTTTGTTTTTCTTAATAAACTGCAACTCTTATGATGTTAAATATTTTGGGTACATATAATTGTATTATTTTAAATGTATATTTGCCTTATATATATTACCCATAACGTTTATATGGATTTGCTTTCTGCTCATGGTATTATAATTACATCCAATATATTTGGTGGACAGTGTGTCATAAAGTTTATATGTATCTGCGAATTTAGCATATAAACTTATCTCTGTCAGCGGAATCTATATTTTAGATGAACTTCTTTAAACGTTTTTCGATTATGTTTACAGATTTTTTATGTTTTTCGATGGGACTAAAATATTAAAACATCATATAGATAATTACAGCTCCCCACTGTTTTTTGTGTATAGCTATCACAAAAACAGCCCCATCTTTGAGTTAAGATTCGTTATACCCATAGGAAATGGGAAGAGTCATAATTACTTTGAAGTATATTAATCCTGCATTCCGTATTTTTAGTCATATAAATGTCTCTTGATATTGAATTATACACTTAAAATTATGCGCATAATTCTTTTGGCTGTATTTTATTGGTGTACTAATAATTATCAATGAACCAATTATCAATGAACCAATTATCAATGAACCAATTATCAATGAACCAATTATCAATGAACCTTTTGTAAAATATATTATGTTCCGTGATTTTCCTTCCCCCTATTTTAGAATAAATGTTCAATGTATATTTTTATTTTTTATGTATGTTATTCACGGAATATCATTGGTTTTTATCTATCCTTTAGCATGAAAGTGCAATGTGAAATTTCATTTTTTGTGGCTGTTATTCGCAGAATATCATGTACGTTTTTGTGGCTGTTATTCAAAGAATAACTACTCGTTTATTACTTTGGGGGTTGGAAGGTCACGAATACCGTTTTTTACAGGCTGACCGGCAATTCAATTTCAGGGCAAAAACCTGTAATAAGTAAGGTATATTTAAAGCCTTTAAATCGAAAAAAAGGTTTTGATTATTACTGATGGTAATTATCGGATGGCTTCTTTAGGGCGGGATGGCTGCACGCAATTTGATTTCCTTATTTTCATGATATTTTGGGCGGGAAAGCTTTAACACCAGGTGGGATCTCTCAAAGCTTGAAAATAATTTTTATAAAAGAAAACACTCCTTAAATCCTTTCAAGTAAAATCTTTTGGATAAACTGAACTGCTAATAGTTCCAGTTCCGGAGTCAAAACTGTGTTAAAAGCATTTATTTTTGATATGGACGGCGTCCTTGTGGATTCCATGCCCTTTCATGCGGCAGCCTGGAGGCATGCTTTTCTGGAAATGGGTCTGGTAATCCGGGATGAGGATGTCTATGCTATCGAGGGTTCGAACCCCCGGACAGGCCTGCCTCTGCTAATAAACAAAGCGGAAAAAGATCCCGATACCTTTGATTTTGAAGAGATTACTGAAAAGTACCGGCAGGAGTTTCGGAAAACTTTTCAGCTCAAGGCCTTTGAAGGGATGAGGGGGTGCCTTGAGGCTCTGAAAAAACACTTTATGCTCTGTGTGGTCTCGGGCACCGATCGGGTGATCGTGCACGAGATTCTGGAAGAGCTCTATCCCGGACTCTTTGATGCCGTTGTTACGGGGGATGACGTAATACACGGAAAACCCAATCCGGACCCTTACCTGAAGGCTATCGAGCTCCTGCATATCGAAAAAGAAGAGTGTGTAGTAATAGAAAACGCAATTCTGGGAGTCGAGGCCGCAAAGCGGGCGGAACTCTACTGCATAGGGATCCCCACCTATATCGATCAAAAAGAATTGGACAGGGCCGACCTTATCCTTGAGAACCACAGCAAACTCGTGGAACACCTGCTGGGGTTTTGCCGATTTGAAAAAAATATTTATAAAGCTCCCCTGAGGGCCCCTTAATTCTCTCGTTCCTCTTTTTTAACCCGCCACGGATACGCTCTTCCATCCTCTTTGAAAATGGAATTCTTCGGGGGATTTCCCGCCACGGAAAGTGTGTGGGGGGGTCCCCGGAAAAAATTCCTCAGAGCAGTCTCACGGTTTCAAGGTTTGTGAGTGCTCTGGTCTCTATTTTTAGTTTCTTGTAGATCGAACTTGCCAGATCCACACAGGCCTTTTCGTCTCCGTGTTCGGTAAAGACCCGTTCGGGGCGTGGCTGCATTTTCCTTACATAGTCCATTAGCTGTCTCCGGTCCGAATGTCCCGAGAACCCGTCCACGACCTGGACGTCCATGTTCATTTTGATGACCTCGGTGCTGCCGTTCTTTCCGGCCATAGGGATTTCCTTCCAGCCTTTCTGGATTCTCCGGCCAAGCGTCCCGTCAGCCTGGTAGCCGACAAAGACAAGGGTATTTTTGGAGTCCTCGGCAAAGGTCTTGAAGTATTCCATGACAGGCCCTCCGTTCATCATCCCCGAGGTAGAGAGGATCACACATGGGTGCGGGTTTTCGGTTATCTTCTTCCGCATCTCGTGGGAGTCCACAGGCTTGAAGCACTCGGCAAGGAAGGGGTTCTGTCCTTTCTGGAAGATCAGTTTCCGAAGGTCGTTATTCAGGTACTCAGGATGTGTAGCGTGGATTGCCGTGGCTTCCCAGATCATCCCGTCCAGATAGACCGGGACGTTGGGAATTAGCCCTTTTCGGATAGACTCCTCAAGCACGATCATGACTTCCTGACTTCTCCCGACCGAGAACGCCGGGATAAGGACAAGCCCCCCTCTTTCAATAGTTTCCTTCACGACCCGCTGCAGGTGTTTTTCCGAATCCTTCAGGGAAGGCTGAAAAGCGTTTGAATTCCCGTAGGTGGCTTCCGTGATCACGGTCTCGACCCTCGGGAACCTGTTGACTGCAGGGTCGAAGAGGCGGGTCTTCTCGTACTTGTAGTCTCCCGTAAAGACCACGTTGTGCAGCCCGTCTCCTATGTGGAAGTGGGAAATCGCGGAGCCCAGGATATGCCCTGCATTGTGGAAGGTAAGCTTGATATCCGGGGCAATGTCCGTCACTTCCTCGTAGTCGAGAGGGATCGTATGTTTCAGCGTTTTTCCGACCATGCCGGCTTCATAGGGAATCTTCTTTCCTTCTTTGGCCGCCACGTCGATATAGTCGAGCTGGAGCAACACCATCAGATCCCTCGTAGGTGGGGTGCAGTAGACGGGTCCACTGTATCCGTATTTGAAAAGAAGGGGGACGAGTCCCTGGTGGTCCAGATGGGCGTGGGTTACGATCACGGCGTCGATCTGGTTCAGGGGGAAGACCTCGGGCACATAGAGGTAAGGGGTCATGTTTTCATCGGAGCCTACGTTTACTCCGCAGTCGATAAGGACCCTGGATTCGGGAGTCGAGAGCAGGAAACAGCTTCTTCCTACTTCTTTACAGCCCCCAAGTGCGGTCACCCTGACCCACTGGTCTTTTGAGGTACATTCCCTGTGGATCTTTCTGCCAACGGTTTTCAGGATTTCCTTCCTTTCTTTCAGATTATTCCGCATAAACTCCCGAATATTTTTCACGGTTCGGGACTTGATGGGGGGGGTGCGGGCAACTTTTGGCATCCAGCCAATCTGCTTTGTGATCTCTCTGAGAGTTGCTCCATGTTTTCCTATAACCAGTCCGGGCTTTTCAGCCTCTATGATTACTTCTCCGGAATCCGGGTCAAAATAGTAACTTGAAATTACGGATTCCTTGGGGACGACTTCTTCAATTACAGAAATGGAGTCCTCTGGAGTTGCAAGTACACGGGGGTCCGGACGCATGGCAATCCGCGTCCTGAGTTCCTTTGCCAGATTACGGACGATATTCCCGTCGTCTGCGAACTTGCGAGGCTCTTCGGTATAGAGTACGAGTTGCGGCCCCTCAAACTCGACATCTGTGATTGAAACCCCTTTGGGCAAGTTTTTCTCTATTTTCTTTTTGAGGTCTAAAAGAACGTCTTCTATGGGCATTAGCAAACTTCCCTTTTTATCAAAAAACCAAAAAATTTTGGATTTCAAAAAAATTGTATTAAAAATAATGTTGCATTTGTAATGTTTTGCCCCGAAGGGCAATATAAAAAGTTAATAGGGTGGGTTTAATTAATATTTTAATCAATTAAAATTTTTATCCTTTTATATTTTAATAAATTAATCTATTAATTAATTTATTAAACATCTAATCAATTAAAAAATTTCAGTTTATATTCCAATTATATTATTACTACCATTAAAATATTAAAATTCGTCAATTAGTCGTTTAATTAATTAAAATTCATCAATTAGTCGTTTAATTAATTAAAATTCATCAATTAGTCGTTAATTAATTAAAATTCATCAATTAGTCGTTTAATTAATTAAAATTCATCAATTAGTCGTTTAATTAATTAAAATTCATCAATTAGTCGTTTAATTAATTAAAATTTATCAATTAGTCGTTTAATTAATTAAAATCACCAATTAACTTTTTAATTAATTAAAATCACCAATTAACTTTTTAATTAATTAAT
>JAQVBP010000019.1:0-4983 GCA_028690255.1 Methanosarcinaceae archaeon | reverse complement strand
CAATTAACTTTTTAATTAATTAATTAATATTCGTCAATTAACCTTTTAATTAATTAATATTCGTCAATTAGTTTTTTAATTAATTAAAATTCGTCAATTGGTTTTTTATGTAATCAATTAAAATATTTATCATATTTCATTTTAATTAATTCATTTTAATTAATTCATTTTAATTAATTCATTTTAATTAAATGTTTCCCGCGTCGATTTAACATCCTCCGGGTCCAGGCGGGTAAATGCATCTTTTGTGATTACCACCACGTCGATATTGTCGCCGGAAGCAGAGTCCCTTTTCATAGCGTTGTGGATTGCCCTGATGGCAAGATCCGTACCTTCTTTGATACTCATGTCTTTCGTGTACTGGTCTTCTAACACACCGTAAGCCATTGGAGATCCTGAACCTGTGGATGTAACCTTGGTCTCCTCAATGCTTCCTCCAAGGGCATCAAGAGAATAAATGGACGGGCCATTCTTGTCAACGCCTCCGATGAGGAGTTGTACCATCATGGGATAATAACGATTTCCATTTAAGACATTGGACATAAGCGTGCTTATACCTTTGATCGTCATTGTCTCGTTTCGTCTCATTTTGTAGAGTTTGGATTCCACGCTTATCGCTCGCACAAGTTGCTGAGCATCTCCTACGGACCCGGCGGTGGTCATCCCTACAAGGTCATCAATCTGATAGACCTTCTTTGCGGTTTTGCTTGCAATGAAATTCCCCATTGTAGCTCTCTGTTCGCTTGCGAACACAATACCATCAGTGCATACTACTCCGACAGTAGTTGTGCCCTTTAAATACTTGTCACTATCCATAAACATACCCTCATAATAATTTAAAAATGAGAAAATATGACTGTAAAAAAATGTTTTGGTTGGTATGGATTTTTCCAGATTTAAACCACGCCGGTTTAAACGGTACATTACCTGATTATTAATTTCGATATATATAACTTTTCCTCTGCTTTTTATGTCATAACTTTTTTATTTATTTATTTTTTCATGGTGCCCTTTCCGGCAGTTTTCTTCTATCTCCTCGGCAAGACGCATTATGCGCTTTATGGCTTCTCCCCCCACGTCCTTTTTCTTCATGATGGAAAGCCTTTCCTCCGTGGATATCCTTTTTGTTCCTTTGACCAGGTTATCCGCATGGGCTACGATTTTTTCTTCGAGGCTACGGGGAAAATAATCGTCATCAGGAAGGCCTAAGCTTTTTGCTTCCTCCCTTGAAATACCCGCACCTATATGCCGTTTTATAATCTCTGCCAGCCGGGTTTCAATTCCCATTTTTTTTGCCAGATTGAAGCCTTCCATAGCATGATCAATCCCATGGGTCCGGCAGCGGCCCAGATCGTGCAGGAGGGCTCCTGCCTCAACAAGTTCGATATTCACTTCTTTGCCTGTACCCTTTATCTTTTTTGCGAATTCTACCGCAAGGGCTGCAACCGCCTCGCAGTGTTTTATCACCTTCGGGGCACATCCTGCTTTTTCCAGCAACCCTATCGCTTCGGCTCTAGAGATCATTGACTGCCCGGTTCTAGAGGTCATTGACTGCCCGGTTCTAGAGGTCATTGACTGCCTTCATGTAGTATTCAGGCTCTCAATGCGTTTTTTCAGAACATTCACAAAGTTGGAGTTGTCATAATGAGTCAGGTCTTCCCCGCACATGGGGCAGAGAAACTCGGTTTCCGTAGCTTCGTCAAAGAGGAGGCGGACACAACCCTGGGGGCAGACATAGAAGAGGTTATTTTCTTCAAAGTCGAGGCGAGTATTAAGGTTCCTGGTCAGTCTTCTCTTTTCACGGGAGAGTTGCTGTTCGATCCCCGAAAAGTCCAGGTGCCAGAGATAGGTGAGCCAGCCGCTGTTTGAGTCTCGCTCCCTTCGGCAGACTGTAAGTTTATTTTGATATAGTATGAAAAGGGCCCTTCTGACCGTGTTTAGCAAAATCCCGGTTTTTTCCGCAATCTGCTCATCCGTAACTTCACCTTCGGGCATTCCTTCAATCATCTTAAGCCCGTCTTCCCCTACAAGGCTTTTAATATAGCCCTGAATAACCCTATCCTTCAGATCGACCAATTGTGATCACCTCACAAGTCCATATACAAAATGACGCATAACATATTAATTTTTACATCCAGGCTCTCATCTCTGCGAGTCCTTTTCTCTGCCTTTTGCGACCCTTCAGCAGCTCTTTTCCATACCGAAAGCAGTCTTTATGCGGATCGCTCCCGCCTTTAAGGCATCCAGTGCCTCTTCTCTACTCGAAGCACTTGCAAGAATAGACGTCAGGGGGCCGTCCGGTCCGGCCACATCCCCGGCATTCGGGATGTCCACTGTGTTTTCCCTGAGGATTACCTTCATGCGTCCCTCGTCTATAAAAAGTTCACGATCCGAATAAAGGACTCCCCGGGCTGCAAACTGTTTTATCCGGGGTTTTTCAGGAAGTTCACCCGTAAAACATCGGATATGGGCCTCGAAAAGGTTCAGATCGGTTGCAAGTTCCACCGTGTCCAGGCTGCCCTGAAATCTCGGGTTGAGCTCAAGCGCTACAGGCCCATTTTTTGTGAGCAGGAAGTCAACTCCGTTAGACCCTACCAGCCCGTATTCAAGTATAAGGGCCTCGGATACGGCTTCCATTTCCTCCGCAAAAGGTGTCTCGAGAGGGGTTATGTTTCCACAGTACGCAAAAGGGAGTCCGGAAAGCCAGGGCGTTCCTATAAGCTGCTCGTTTACGGCCACTGCCAGGGCTTCTTTTCTCGTGGAAAGTACGGAAACACTTGCGGGAACTCCCTCCAGGAATTCCTGAATTATTATTTTCTTTTCTTTAATTCCCATTCCCATCAGTTCTTCAAGCAAAGCCTGAAGCTCAGTCCGGTTCCTGGCGACCCTGTTCAGGATCCCCCCTCCTCCGGAGGCGGGTTTGACCATGACGGGGAATTCAATAGAATCCTTTTCTTCGGAGGAATAGGTTAGGGGATGGGAAAATCCGAGGGCTTCAAGTCTTTTTGCAAAGTGTGCCTTGTCCGAAGCCTCCCTTACGGCCTCCGGCCGGCTTGCGAGCACAGGGCAGGGAAAGTCCCGGTATTCGAGTCCTTCAAGCCCCGAGCCCGGGACCAGAGCCTCGATTTTGGGACCCTCCAGGGTCTCCAGACGTTTCCGGATGAAGGCAGGGGCCATTTCCTTAAACTCCTGAGGGTTCTCGCACTCGAAACGTTCCGAGCTTTCGGCGCATTTTTGCAGGTCGAAGTCCCGGAAAGCGTCAATCGAATGGACAGTATAGCCAGCCTTTTTTGCAGAACAGACGATGTTGCGGGTATCGAACCCTACCACCATTACATTTTTCATAACTTTCATATGCTGTGTTTTCTTTTTAATTTTCGGCCCTTTCCCGCTTAAAATTCGATTCGGGAAGCGCAAAGAGCCCGTAAGAAGTCTTCAGGACCTTTATGTCGCTTCCGGCTTCGGCGCTAAAAGACGCCGGTTTTCTTACGGCCACGGTCTCGTATGTCTCGGGGTCAAGTACAAGGATTGCATTTTCCTCTATGGAGACCAGCACTGCCAGGGTCGCATCCTCAATCCTGCCCAGTTTTTCCGCACCTTTGAATTCTTCGGCTTTCGCAATGAAGCGGGAACCCCCGTTTGTAAGGTCAAGCCCGTTGATTTTCTTGCCCGAGCTCTTTATTTCGATAACCTTCTTCTGGAAATGGACCACGTCTCCGGGCCTAAACTCTGGCAGGCGCATGGAATATGTGACCCTGTAGACATCTTTCCCGTCTTTCATACCCACAAGGGAAGGGGACTCGGAAAAACTGCCGCCGAGTTCAGAGGAGACCTGCCTGCAGACATGCTTGCTTGCGTTCATGGAACCCATATAGAAGTCCAGGCCCTCTTTAAGCTCCAGCTTATGCGTGACAAAGGCCATACGGTCCCCTTTCTTTTTCATCTGCCGCACGACCTCCCAGGCAATTTCCGTGCTGCGTTTCTTTTCGTCTTCCGTAGGGTAACGGCCGTCTGCTCTGATCTGAATAATGGCTTCAAAGTACCCGCCCGCTTCCCTGCTGCACATGTCACAGGCTTCTCGCTTGACCCTGACCTCGGTTTCTGCCTCGGCTTCGGAATATACGGCTTCCCCCATAACTGTGGCTTCCACCCTGGCCCTGACCATGAACCGATAAGGGGTGACTTTTCTGGGTTCCAGATAAAGTTCGATATTTTCAGCCATCTCGTGGATGAAAAGGGCGTCTTCCACGGTCTTTAAAACCACGTCTTCAAGAGAACCCAGTTCCTCCCAGTGGTTCTTATGATAATATGCCCCGCAGCGGGAGCAAACCCTCAGGTGCTGGACAAGGGGAAGTTCAATGAGCTTAAAATTATTGAAAAAGCAGGCCCTGCAGACGTTGCCGAAGAGTTTTTCGCATTCTTCTCCGCATTTTGGGCATATTATGGAATTCATCTGTAATCCTTGTAAACATTTGAGTTTTTTGAGTTGTTTGGTTTTATTTGCAGAAAGAGACCTAATAAAAAATGGGCCTTCAATTATCCCCTTCTGTCTGAAGGCTCCCGATTTTTGAGCAGGGTGACCTCTGCTATAAAAGGTCAAAAGCTGCTGGCTCTTCAAAGTTTCAGGTATTATAGCTCCAGAGTATATTTAATGGTATTTAAAAATAGTCTCTTTTTCTGGTTTTCGAAGCTTTAAAATGAAACATGATATTCTTCAATAACAGGTGAGTAAAATGAAAGTACACTTGCATTTTCATGCTAATTAGATCCGCAAAAGAGTCATGGACCCGTAAAAATGGAGGAAAATTATTTCGTTTTTTTCAGGACAGTTTTTCTCTCGGAATCTGGCGTTATAATTCCTGGATGCAAAAGCAAAGCTATACAGGAAAAAGTTGAAACAAAGCAGGATAAAAAAGAAGTATCCGTGTCGAAATGACACGGATGCTGTTTTTCGATTAATTCTGGATTTACTTAATCAACCTT
>JAQVBP010000018.1:6374-27349 GCA_028690255.1 Methanosarcinaceae archaeon | reverse complement strand
ATCCGCGTTTATTTATGCATATCCGTGTTAAATCCCCGGATTTCGAAATCAATTATACTACATTAAAAACCCATCATAATTAAAAAACCATCATAATCATTTGAATTTATCGATTTAGGGATTTTTGAAGATAAGGAACTCAGAAAAAAATCCCAAAAATACATCAGAAGGAAATATCATGGCAGAAAGAGATACAAAAATAACCCTTATCGGATTACGTCTCGCAAGAGAGGGCCTGGAGTTCATATTCAAAGGAGAGATGCCGGAATGTGAGAAATGCAGGTTGAAAAACACCTGTCTGAACCTTGAAGCCGGGCGCAGATACCGGATTGAAAGGATCAGGAACAACGAAATCCACAAGTGTTTCCTCCACGACAGCGGGGTTGTGGCCGTGGACGTCAGTAGGGCCCCTATCCCGGCAACGGTGGAATCCAGAAAAGCCGTTGAAGGGGCAACGTTTGTGTATGAACCCCCAAAATGCGACAAAACGGCCTGTAAGGAATACGAGATCTGTCACCCAGAAGAGCTTCTAAAAGAGGATAAATGCAAAATCGTAGAGGTCCTGGAAAACATCGACACGGAATGCACGGCCGGCCATTCCCTGAAAAAGGTGAAATTGGCCTGGTAAGCCCAACAACATCTTTTAGTAATAAAAAGAATGATAGATAATTTAATAAAAAATGTTATAAGCGGTGTTAATCGTGCCTGAGAAGGAACTAAATAAATTTCCTTATGAATTTTATACTCAGAAACGCTGGGAGAACTGGCTTGCCCAGGTAAAGAACAGCGGGTTTGAGATAAAGGAATCGGAATCAGAGGACCAATCCGGGAAAGAAAGCGCAATATTTGTGAACATGGTAGACGATGTTATTCTCGCCTGCCTGAAGGTCATAGCCCGGTTTGAAAAGGGTATACTCTCCGATGAGGGGGCCCTGGAAATCATTGAACAAATTCGAGAGATCGTGCTTTCAAAGGTTGACCCGATTTCCGATGATATTGACCTTATGATTGACTCCGTACAAAACTCCCTTATAGGCACACTTGCTGCCTTTGAGTGCTATGTTCTGGGAGATTATGAGGTGGGCGAAAACCTGGAAGACCTCATAAAAGCAGCCCTCGAAGCCGAGGAAGATGAAGAACTCCAGATAGCTCTGGAGTTTACCGCCCGCTGCGGAGCATCCGTTATCAAAGGAGAGAGCCTGCCCGATGAAATTATGGCCGAACTGCCTTTCGGACTCGTCACGGAATGGCTTGACGGGATCGACTCCATAGCAGCAGCTATGGTAGGTACGGATAGCTACAAACAATTTGACGAAGAAGGGGAAGAAGACTGAATCTGATTCTCTCTACCTGACCCGGGCCTCGAAAGAGCTTTAAAATCAGTTTTCCGGAAACCTTTTTTTCCGGAAACCTTTGGGTCATTTCTTTTTTGGGGTCCGCTTATTTAGTCTTTTGAGATCGAGGGGCTTTCTAAGCTGTTATTATTGCTTTTTTTTCGCTAATTTTCAATTTCGTCCTCTGAGAGCTTTTTCATATACTTTCAGGGTGTCCGAGGCTATCGAATCCCAGTTATACTTTGATTTCATGAGAGAAAATCCCTTATCCCCCATCCGATTCCTGCCAAACCCCTCAAGCACGTAATCGAGGCCCCATGCAATTGATTCCGGGCTCTTGTAGGTAACGACTCCGGTCTTGAAATTGTCCACAAGGGCAACCGCATCGGTTACAACCACGGGTTTTTTTGCATCCCAGGCTTCGAGCACCACTATCCCGAAAGGTTCGTTTCTGCTAGGCACACAGACAAGGTCACAGGCATTGAACCAGTCAATCACGGTTCCGTCGGGGGCATAGCCCAGAAAAGAGCAGGCCTCCGCAATTCCGAGTTCACGGGCCCGCTGTTCACACGCGGAACGGAGTTCTCCTTCCCCGATGAAGACAAAGTGAACATTGCGTTTTTTCAGAACCCCGGCCGCAGCTTCGACCAGGAGGTCCGGGCCTTTCTGGTAGCTCATCCGTCCGGTAAAAAGCACTACAGGAACGCAGGGGTGTATCCCGAAACTTTTTTTAATGGACCCCGGGTCAAGTGTTTTCCAGATCTTCCCCACCCGGATCCCGTTAGGGATTTTCGTGATCTTGTAGTCAGGGATCCCGTAGATATGCTGGATCTCGTGCCTGAGTATACCGGAGGTTGCAATCACCTCCGCTGATTCGTAGCCTCCGAGCCATTCCCTGTGGGAAATCTCCCGAGCATCCCACCGGTCACCGTGGTGATTCCCGTTTCGCCCCCATTCCGTACTGTGGTAGGTGAGCACGAAAGGTAATCCGAATCGGGCTTTTGTCCTGCAGAGCACATTTACGGGGTGCCAGTCATGCCCATGTAAAACATCAAACTTTCCGCACCTTTCCTGCACCTCCAGAAATCGGCAGTACATGGCATCACACATGCGGTTCATCTGCTCCACGACCCCCCCGGCGGGGTCAAAAGTCACCTTATGGTAATGGACCCCTCCAAGAACTTCTTCCCCGTTTTCATGGTTCCGGGTAAAAAGGTGAACCTCCTGACCCTTCGCTGCAAGAGCTTCAGATAATTCGGAGACATGGGGAGAAATCCCCCCCACTCTGATAGAATACAAACTTTCCCATGCAAACATTCCTATACGAAGCTTTTTCATATACTCACGTTACCAACAATTTTAAAATGATTGTGCATAATCCGAATATGCAAGAAAAAACAAGTCTTAATTTTCCTGTCAGGATAGTTTCTGCGTGAAAGTAAAAGCATGCGGAGCCTGAAATGCCGCTTGGGACCCACTGAAATAACCTGTGCAATTTATCACTCATCATAAGCTCTATTGAGGAGCTTGATCTTGAAAATCAATGTATTTAAGTGAAATATGCAGATGTTTTTTTGTGATAAGCCCTTAGCTGAAAATATCCCTACTCTACCGACAAGTTATATAAACTCCAAACAGACGATAGATACTAAAATATAATCTCCTGTAAAAATATCTTATTAACTAATACAGCCGAAAGTATTAATCTTTTACCAATACACACATAATCTTCTACCAATACATATCCCCGAATTTTATTCTTGCCAATACACACATAATCTTCTACCAATACATACATCCCCGAATTTTATTCTCTTGTTAATTGTAAATAAACGTATCTGTAGAAATCTTCTCTGTATTTTGATTAGTATCCTGAACTCATATTTCCCTCAGGCAGGAAGCCGCCCTCTCCGGAGAAACGGTATTTATATAAATCCCGGTGTTCAGCTCAAAGCCTGCGGGGAGAGAAAGCCGGGGTATCAGCCTTAGGGAAAGGTGATATTCCGGAGATTCGGAGAGATGGAACATACAGTTATAGGCCGGCCCCATGAGTTTTTCCCTGTATTTTGAAACAATGGCTCTGAGCATATCCCCCAGGGAAAAAAGTAAATCCTCGGAACAGGTTTCCAGGCTACATACGTGTTTTTTCGGAAGGATCCAGACTTCAAAAGGGACTTTTGAACAATAAGGAGCAAAGGCTATGCAGTCCCTGTTCTCCAGAATAAGGCGTTCAGCCCGGATTTCTGTTTCAAGAACAGCGCAGTAAGGGCAGCGATCCAGGGCCCGGATTGCTTGCAGTTCCTTTTCAAACAAGGGAGGAAGCAGGGGCAAAGCAAGAAGCTGGCTGTGGGAGTGCTCAAGAGAGGCCCCTGCGGCTTTACCGAAGTTTTTGAACAAAGAGACATAACGGATTTTTTCATGCTGCCTGTAGTGAGCCACCCGGTCCCTGTAGACCCGCATCAGCAGCCTTAGCTCCCCATCGGAAAACACCTCAAGATTCCTGCCGTGGACGGGAGATTCGACAATCACTTCATGAAAACCAAAGCCAGGCACAGCTTCGCACCTGAAACCCTGAAGCCCGGAAAAAGCAGGGATAGGAGGAAAAGCTGGAGAATGAGTAGGAGGGGGAGCCGGAGAAAGAGCCGGATAAATGTTCGGAAAACACCTTACATCCCAGTCCTGTACTCTTTCCGCACCTTCTTCAAAAAGAGTTCCGTCTTTATAGACCACAGAAGCCGGTGGGGTCCTGCCTTCATTTCCCGCGCAAAAAACACAGGAAAGGGAAAGAGGGGAAGATGCTACCGGTTCCGATGTCAACTTTGATTCCGACCCGGGAGAAGAAGCCCGCGGACCCATCTCTGGCTGTTCAAAGACAAAGTCCGAGGGCCTTTTTGCCCTGCCCTCGGCGATGATACAGTAATCGGCGAGAAAATAATGTTTTCGGATTTCTGACATTTCGGGAAACTCCATCTAAATTATGATTTTTTGCCGCTTTCAGGCCCCACCTGCTCGCTTAACCTTGCCCCGACCAGGAGTTCATAGTACTGTCTCACAGGTTTTTCCCAGCCCATGTCCTTTGCCAGAAGGTAAGCCTCCCTGCAGAGCAGTTTGTATTTAACCCTGTCATCTATAAAATTACGGATAAAGTAACTCATCGCCAGGGCGTACTCAAGAACGGCCTCATAGTAAGAAAGGTCGATATTATCAACAATGATTACCCCTCCCAACCCCTCTATCAGAGACTCGTTGGTTCTGACCGCGTCACTGAACCCGCAGATCCGACTGACCACGCAGGGGGTAACCTCTCTTCCCGCCTCAAGCCCTGTTAGCAGGAAGGGATCGTAGCGGGAAGGAAAAATTCCCGCGCAGCACCCGGCCATAAAATCCCCAACCTCCATTTCGAGCCCCCCGGCCCGGGCTGAAATTATCTGGGGATAGAGGACTGCAGCCACGTAATGCCTGCCTCTGGCAAGCCTGGAACATGCCAGCCCCCGCTCCTCGATCATGTTCTGAAGGCGGAGTTCGCTCCCTACTAGAATGTCCCTGGGCAGATTGACTGGAAACCCCTCGGGCAGATTGGACTTGGGACCCTCGGCCGTTACAAGGAAGCATACGACCCTGACCCCTTCCTCAAGATGCCCTTCAAGAATGCTGTTTTTTATGATATGCTCGAGGGCCACAAGGGCGTCAAGCAGATCCGGATAGCCCTTGTTTTCCAGTTCTATGCGGGAGATTGTGAAAATAGGGATGATTTTTTCAGGCTCGATTTTTTTCCCTCCGTAGTGCGTGTAAAGCTTTTCCGAAAGGAAGACCTGGATTTTTTCAAGACAGCGTTCTTTTCGCCCCCAATCAATTCGTTCGGAATCGATGGAAATCCCATTCCGAACCACGATGCCGTTAATCCCGTAAAAGAGCCTGGCTTCCTGCCGTGTGGACTCTCCGACCGCCGTGACCACGTCGGCACAGGAGGCCAGGGCTTCGAGGGCTGCCAGGTTTTCGGAAACCCCGGAAGGCCAGGTGCTGTCGTTGTTCCGGAGTTTTGTGATGGCCCCGCTGCCCGCGGTCCGGCCCGGAAGAGTTGCATGGAAAGTTGCAACGGTATTTACGGGAACGCCCAGCTTTTTCAGCCTTGCGATTGCATGAAAGGTCCCGAACTCGTGGCAGTGCAGGGCAACCTTCATACAGGGGATGGCACGGTCCGGAAAAGGAGCTGAACCTGCTTTTTTCTCGGGCCGGATTTCTCCATTTGTAACGACAAGGACCCGTATAAATTCGGAAAGGGCATAGGAAAGGGAAAGGTAATGTGTGTATTCGGGCCCGTTCTCCATCATCTCGTATTTCATGGAATTGAGGCCAAGGAGCTCATAGGCCTCGGCCTTGACCCTGTTTTCGAGCGTGATGCCGGAGTTTCTGTATGTTGTCCGGACCCTTCCGAAATTGTCGGTCTGAAACAAAAGGTAGCCGATTTTCACACCCCCCACCCTTTTTTCCCCTGTCAAAACAGTGATCCCCTCTTCAGAAAGGGCTTTAAGGGCCCCGGAGACAGCCTCATCAGGTAGGAAGGGATCTAAATCCTCCAGCCCGGTAATTCGGTTCAGGCCCTTATTCCAGTCAGCCCCCATGTACCCGTAATAAGGGCCTGCGACCAGAATTTGAGGGACAGGACAATCATCAAATTTCCCGGAACCTGAAAGGGACGCGAGAGTCCGGGCTTCGGCATCGATTACGTTCCAGATCCCGCCCATCTTGTTTGAGCGGGGCCCCCCTTCTTCCCCGGCGATCACGATATAACTGTTACTGTTTTCAGTATCCGCTTTAAAATTCGGATCGGGATTCTGTTCAGGACTCAACTCATGACTCAGGTCCACCATCTCCACATTCTCCACCTTCTCCACCATCTACCATTATGTGCTTATCTTTAAAATAGGTCTGGAAGGGGCGAGAACATAAGCACCCGGGAAAGGGAGGAAACAGAAGCAAACTAAATAAAGTGAAAGAAGTAGGAAAATAGAGGTGAAAAAGGAAACCGGACCGGAAAGAGGATCAAAAACCAGGTTTCAGTTGAGAGCTCTGAGAGTTTCTTCCTTTGCTTTTACGTAACAGTTCCTAACAAGCTCCAGAGTACCGTCAAGGACCTCGATTTCAAAATCGAAGAGTTCGGAAAATTCCCGGACCTGTTCTTCAAAGTTTTTCTCGTAGGAAAGCCCGGTGTTTATTTTTCCTAGTTTTTTATACCCAGCAGACTCAAAGACGAACTTTGACATTTCAATATCCTCAGGGTCCTGGCAGAACCCCCCTACCATCATCATTTCCCGCCAGTTGGAGGCCCACATGGGGGTCAGGAAAAAGGTCCCCACCCCCCGGCATTTTTTCAGAGTTTCAAGGTAGGGGCCTCTTCCCCCCAGCACCGCGCCTATGCAGTCATCCACGATTTCCCCGTTTTCCTCTTTGAGGATGCGGACCGGGCAGCCAAGCCCATCCAGATCTTTTTCGAGATCCCTGAGTACGTTTCCGCAAAGCCCGTAAAAAAGCAGGATTCCGTCCGAATGAAGGGCCAGATGCTTCACGTTCAAATAGACCGTTTCTTTCAGATTTTCGGGGACTGCATGGAGAGCAAGTTCGAGCATATGAACGACAAGAATAAACCCTTCCCTTCCTTTTCCTTCTAATTTTTCAGAGATTTTTTCGAGGGGAAGGACAACATGAGAAATCCCGACCCCGGCCATTTTTCGGATAAGGCCATCACAATCTTCGTTTTCAACAACCAGCACTTCTTTTACTTCTGAATCGTTTTCTATCAGGTGCACGATCTCGTCTTCGAATATCCTGCACCCGAGTATACTCATCACAGGCATTGACAACCACTTTCCACTTTTTTGTTGAAAATGAATTCAGAATAGATATAATAACATATAATATCATTTCAAATATAAATATGTGGTTACGGGCCGGTGCACACCTGACAATTAATTGCAACGAGGTGAAAGGTGTACGACAGAGTTTCTTTTATCAGAAAACCTGAACCTGGCGGGAGTGGTTGACAATTAATTAAACCCCGGACTTTCGTCCGGAAGGATCTGGATCAGATCCCAGTTCCCAGAAACTCGGCCAATCCCGAAACTTCTTCAAGCTCAATATCCGTTTCTTCTCCTCTCAGGGAAGCTTTGAAAAGTTCCCGGTTTACAGGGATCACGGCGGCAACTTTCGAGACCTCGACCGCGGCCAGCATCTCTCCCTTAACGTCGGTTTCGGCCCGGTTGAGCACAAAGTATACCTTGTTTCCGGCCTGACGACCCAGTTCTTCAAATTTTCCGGCGAGATTGAGGGACTCGTAGGAGGGGTCCACTACAACCAGGATAAGGTCAAAATAGCTGTCAATGCCCCGGCCGAAATGCTCTACCCCGGCGGATGTGTCTACGAGCACGAACTCGTCCTTTTCAAGGTCAAGGTTTTCAAAAAATTTCCTTGTAAGAGAACCCATGGGACAGGCACAGCCTTCCCCGAACTCCTGGATTTTCCCGATGGACATGAGTTTTATGCCGGATTTTTCTACCACAAACCCGGCAGGGATTTCGGATAGGCTCCAGCGCTTTTCAAAAGGGGCCTCCGGCTGTTTCTGGTTTTGGGGTTGCTGTAGTTTCTGGTTTTGGGGTTGCTGTAGTTCCTGCTGTAAATGTCCAGGGAAAGCAACTCCCTTCACCAACCCGTTCAGGCCTTCGAGGGCCAGGGGCTTCGGCATATTCTGTTTTTCCTTAAAGCCCTGCTTCCCCCCAAAATATTCAAGCAGGTCCCTGGGGGCTGCAAGCCCGAGCTTGCTGTGCAGCCCGTAATTGGACTCGTCGATATCAAGGACCAGAACACTGTACTTTTTCGCCAGCTCTTTTGCAAGGAGGGCCAGGACCGTACTTTTGCCGCTCCCACCTTTTCCGCAGACTGCAATTTTCATGTTTTGTTACCTCATTTTCTGTATTATATTCACAAATTAATCACACATATTCACAAATTAATCATACATATTCACAAATTAGTCATACAAGATTGTGTCGTTTACTACTAGCTATAATTTGATAAAGCTATATAAGGAGCCTTAAAACTGTTTCCTGTGTACTTATTTGAGCTGACAGGAAATTGTAATTATGATTTGGGTTACGTTTGAACCTGATTAAAAAACAGTGATTTCTGGAGGCAAGAGAGGAGGTACCTGGAAATGGAATTGGAAACATTGATTCCGAAAGAGTATCTTACAGGGCTTGTAATTCTGGCAGTCACGCTTTTACTCTTCCTTGCCTTTAATTACCTGCTCGGCCGAATCATACCCGATAAAAAAGAGACCCGATTCATCAAAACGATTTTCCGCTTTTTAATCATTTTCTTCGGGCTGGCCCTGGTCTTCCTGAGCCTGCCTCTGCCGGAGGAAAGCAAGCAGTCTTTCCTGAACCTGCTCGGGATCATTGCCGGGGCCTCAATTGCCCTCTCCTCGACGACCTTCATCGCAAACGCCATGTCCGGCATGATGCTGCGCCTGATCAAACCCTTCCGGGTGGGGGACTATATCGAAAGCGAGGAGGTCTTCGGCCGGGTCACGGACGTGCAGCTTCTCTACACACGGGTCCAGTCCGTTGACCGGGATCTTATAACCCTTCCGAACCTGAAGCTGGTCTCAAATCCCTTAAAAACGATAAGGACATCGGGCACGGTCATCGACACGACCGTTTCCTTAGGCTACGATATTCCCAGGCAGGAGATTGAAAAAAACCTGGTGCTTGCTGCGGAAAACACGGGCCTTGAAACCCCCTTCGTCCATGTCATGGAACTCGGGGACTTTTCGGTTACCTACAGGGTCGGGGGCCTTTTAAAAGAGATAGAAGGCCTGATTTCGGCCCGCTCGGACTTTAAAAAAGCGGTGCTTGATACACTCCATGAGGCCGGTATAGAAATCGTTTCCCCCAATTTCATGAACCAGCGGATCCTTAAGGAGAACACGATTTGCATTCCTCCTAAAAAGGCTATCGAGGTGGGAGACGGAGCTGGAACCGGGGACAGGAGCGGGGCAGGGAATAAACTTTCTGAAAAAAAACCAGAGGAATTCATCTTTGATAAAGCAATCGAGGCCGAGGTTCTGGACCGGCTTGAAAAAGTCCTTTTGAGCTGTGAGAAAAAGGAAAAGGTCTTTGAACAGCAGATTAACGCCATCCCGGATAATAAGCTTAAGGAAGGCCTGATGTTGAAACTTGAATATTTAAGAACCCGAAAAGAGGAAATAAAAGCTGGTTTCAAAAAAATAAAGGAGCAGGAGGAAGAAAGCGAGGAAATAAGCGATCCCGAATCAAGGTCCCACCTCCTTCAAGGCCTGAATTTGAAAGCCGATCACCTTTACATCCGCCGCAGAAAACTCGAAAAAGAACTGGAGAAGATAGCGGAAGAAAAAGAGCCGGGACAGGCTTGAGGGATAGTTTTTTTCAAAAAGAATTAGGTTCTGATAAAAGGGAGCCCGAACTTCAAAAGATGCCTCAGGGCGGAGGATTAACTTTCAATGGCAGGCCTGCTAATGGGCATAAACCTGCTAATATTTTAAAGGGCCTTTGTTCCTTCCTGAAAGATGCAAAAGGAACAGGCCTTCCAAAAAAACAATATAGATGAAGAGGCCAATAACTTTCTACAATTCAAAATATAATTCAAAATAAAAAAACTGATTGAAAAAATTAATAAAAACAAAATTCAAAAGGACAGCCATGTTTTTAAAACTCTTTTCTCTCTTCCTTGTAATCCCACTTGTTGAGCTCTTCCTCCTGCTGAAAATCAGCGGGATAATAGGCCCCGTTAACACCGTGCTTATCATCCTCATTACCGCGACCATCGGGGCCTATCTGGCAAAAAGCCAGGGTTTTCTCGTGCTCCGCCAGATACAGAATGCAACAGGCCAGGGCCACATGCCAGGAAACGAACTCCTGCATGGGCTTTTCGTGCTTATAGGGGGCTTTGCCCTCCTGACTCCCGGCTTCCTGACCGATCTTGCAGGGTTTTCCATGCTTGTCCCGCAAATCCGGGAAATCTACGTGGGCCTGGCTAGGGAAATGATCCGGCGGAAACTTCAGAGCGGACAGTGGAAAATGAAGATGTACACCGGTTTCAACTAATTCGAATAGTTTTCGTGAGGGGTAGTTGACATAGTGTCATGACAACTTAATTATGGAAATATCTTTATTATAATAAACAAGCCAACCGAAGAGATACTGATTATGAATAATGTTTCAGATTTTTAATTATCTTCAAGATTAGCTCTTATCCCGTCCAGTTTTTCCGCTTCGTTGGCCGTTTCAGTTTCTCCAGAAAAATCAAGCCCCAGTTTACCCATGATTACATAAGTCATCAGGTATCGTGCATCGGCCTCGATAATGAAGGTATCAAGCGAGTGGGCAGCCTGTATAATCGCATCCTCAAATTTCAATAAATCCGGATTTTCATAGTTATTTTCAGATTCGAAAATAGCGTCTTCCGGAAAGCCTTTCCGCCTCTCTTTTGCAAATAAGATTCCGGCAAGGCCAGCCAGGTCAGAGCTGCTGACGTTTATCTTCCTGCTGGCCGAGGGCATCTCCCCCCGGACCAGAGGGCCGAAAAGCCCGGGTAAACGCCCTGCGTTTTCGATTTCGTAGCTCTGGCTCTGCCTGGGTACGGAAGTTCCGATAGTCCCGAGAGAAAGGGGGGCCACAAGGGATTCCCTCCTCAGTTTTTGGAGAGCTGCAGCATTTCCAATCGCTCCCAGATAGGAGGCCGCAATCCTTACCATTATCTCCATATCCTCCTCAGCTGCGGTTCTGCCTATCGAATAGAGTGAGTACATGATACTTATGCCGGCATCTTCAAGATTTTTCCCTGATGCGACTTTTGCCATCCTCTCAAGAGACCTCAAAGCAAGAAAAGCCCCGACCTCCATCCTCTGCCTGGCGGCTGCTTTTCCTATATCTTTTATCAGGGTTATGGTTCTTTTTGCGTCCGGTTCAAGCTTCTTGTTAATGTAGTCTGTTCCCAATTCAGTCAAGAAATCAATGGAGCGGAAAACTCCCAGTTCGTCATTTACTTTAACTGAGTTCAGCCCCAGGTCTATTGCCCTTGTTTCGGTCAATCTGGACATTTTAGCATCCCCGGGTTAACGGATTGTAATATAAACGGATTGTAATATAATATCTTAAAGGCCCCTTCCTCAAAAACGTACATGTTATTCTTTGAATAACAGGCACAAAAAATGAAAGTAAGCAGCAATTTCATGCTAAATCTGATACATCAACGAAGGTTTCTGATATTTCACGCATTCTGAGAATTTTCAGCGCCTTTCATGCTAAATCTGATACATCAAACAAAGGTTTTAGGGAGGTGCAGTTTAGTAGGCTTCCGAGCTCTTTTGTCCTTTTTCGGCTTTCCGGGACTTTTTCGATTTTTTATTCACTTCGATCATTTCAAGGTTTTGCAGGGCCACCCTGGCAATGATGGACGCACTCATCATGTACCTGTCATCCGCATCAACCTTGATTGTTTCAAGAGAGTAGGAAGCCTGGAGCAGGGCCGCTTCAAGCCCCTGTTTGTCTGCGGCTTTCCCTATGCCTTCAAGGGAACGAGCGCTGGAATCTGCGGCTTCCTTCAGGTTTTTTTCAATAGCTTTCACCCCAATTTCTTCCAGAAGGAACTCGGCACTCATAGCCGCATTTTCAATATTTTGAGATGCTGCCGCCTTCCCGGCTTCCCCAAGCAAGGATATGGCGCTATCGGCAGCGTCTCCGAGTTTCTGTTTTGTAAGAGCCCTTCCTATTTCCCCCAGAGAATAGACCACAGCAACGGACTCATTTTTCAGCTTCCGAAAAGCTGCCGTGTTTCCCATTTCCCCAAGGCAGGAAGCTGCCACTTTTGCGGTAGTCTCAAGTTTTTCCGAAGCTGCTGTTTTGCCAATCTCCCCCAGGGCCATGGCAATACCTATAAGGACATCTTCCATTTCCACCCTGCAGGCCAGCCTTGCAAGTGGGGAATAGCTCATGACTGCATTCGTGGCTTCGGGTTCAAGTCGGTGCAGGGCAGCAGCTTTCCCTATGTCCTTTATGTACTTGATTATTCTTACTGCTTCTTTCCCCTGTTTTTCCCTAACGTATTTCAATGCAATGTCAGCCAGGTACTCAAGGGCCTGCAATATCCCGGCTTCGTTTTTTTCGTGAACTGCAGCCATACCGAGTTCGAACGCTTCGGTTTCGTCAAACGGTAATATTTTATCAGGCCCCCCGGATAAGCTTAAAGTAGTTTATATTAGGTATGGGACTGTGAGCTTATTAGTTTTGCTATGCAAATGTATATTTCCCCTGCATATCGTTTTTTCAAAAAAACGCACATGAAACTCTTCGAGTAACAGACACAAATAAATGAAAGTACTTGAACGTACTTTCATACCAAATGAAAAAACTTATTCATCCAGGCCTTTTCTTCCGAACACGTAGTTTGCAACCCTTAATGCATCCCGATCCCCGGTCTCTTTTTCCCCGGAGTCGCTAAGTTTTACGACAGGGATTCCGTTTATTTCGTGCAGTTTGATGACCATATTGAGGGGGGGGCTTTCGCGGAAGAAATCGGAGTTGTTAGTCAGGCTTGTTCCTATTCCGAAGCTGCAGTTAATTTTGCCTTCACAGTACTCTTTTAGCCTGATTGCATCCAGAGCGTCCAGAGCGTCACTGAAAACGACTACCTTTTTCAAAGGATCAATTCCTATTTTTGTGTAGTGTTCGACCACCCTGTCCACAAAGGCAAAAGGGTCCCCGCTGTCGTGGCGGACCCCGTCGTAGAGTTTTGCGAGTTTGAGAGAAAAATCCTTAAAAAAAGCCTTTGAGCCAAAGGTATCGGAAAGAGCGATTCCGAGGTTTCCCCCATAAACCTCTGCCCAGCTTTCAAAAGCAAAGTAGTTGGCTTTCCGGAGTCCCAGTAGGGCCGAAATGCCCATAATCCATTCGTGACCCACGGTCCCGATGGGGGTAAGCCCGTATTTTTTTGCGAGGTAGACGTTGCTTGTGCCCGCAAGAGCCGGAAGTCCTTTAAGGGTTTTTATTACCCGGTCATGGATCTCAAAACTTCTTCTTCTACGGGTCCCGAATTCCGAAAAGCTGCACTTTTTTCCATCAAGGGCTTTTCCCATCTCAAGGACTCTTTCGTCATATGCTGCCAGAAGGCTTTCGTAGGGAAGGAAGTCCGCAGTCGGCTCAGGTCCGAAAGGAAGCTTTCCACAATTTTCCTTCCAACCTGTCTCGACCGTGTTGAAATACAGCTCGGAAACCATGGCCATGAGGACGATTTCCCAGAGAATCGTGCTGTGCCAGGGGCCTTTGACCCGGATTTCCAGATTCATATCCTCATTCAGGGCTACGCAGACTTCTTCGGGTCTGAAACGGTAATTCCTGAGATATTCGAGGTACATGGGCTTGAAAAAAGGACAATTTTCCCGAATCCAGAGATACTCTTCCTCCGCCAGGGCCATTTTCGGCAGATCTTCTTCTATGGCCCTTTTCAGCTCTTCGACAAAACTTTCAGTAAAGCGCTGTTTTCCCCGATTGGTAAAACGGTATTCTGCGTGGGAATCTGGAAAGAGTTCAAGCACCGCCATTTGCATAGTAAATTTGTAAAGGTCATTATCAAGTATGGATTTGATCAAGCAGGCTCTTCCTTTTAACGTTTTGCTTATAGAATTGTGTTAAAATATATAAATTCGACATCCCAATTTTTATTATATATGGAGTGTTTTTCTGAAGTACCCACCCATTTTATAATTAAAAAGATACCTATAGATATTGTTTTTTCTGCACTGAATAGTCACTGAAATTAAAAAGAGAATATATCTGAAACAAACGATTTAGGCCAGTATGCTGAAATCACTTTTTCACGATTTAATCATCATATGATATAAATATCCCCCATACACTTGCAAATTTTTAAATATGAGGAGTTCATTTGAGGGGAATAACCTCAACCACAAGTCCGCCCTCAAAAGGATACCTCTCAATTAGGGACATTTTTGCATTGCAGACCAGCAGTTCTTTTTTTACCTCTTCAAGTACCCACCAGGCTATTTCTATACAAAATTCCTGTTCAGCTTCTCCAGCTCTACCCTTTCCTGTTTTTTTGCCCTTTACCTCCAAGAATTCGGGAGGGACGCCCTGTTCCTTCAGAACCGCCTCGGCAAGCTCCATATCCTGAACTTCGCCTTCAATTAGTCCATATATAATAGTACCATCTTCCGTGACCTCATCAAACTCCCGAGCCGTATTTCCGGCAATCCTCAGGAGGCGTTTTCGGAGCTGTACGGCGTCCTTGTAATTTGAGGAGCAGAAGTGGATCATATCCCCGACCGCGCAGGCAGCTTCTGCTACTTTGCGGGACCCGAACGCTGCGTTGGAGATATCGGACTCCAGGGAAAAACCCTGTTCATTCAGTCCCTTTGCATTGGTTTCGGAAAACTCGAGTTCGTTCAGGTTCAGGAATATCCCGGTTTCGGCCGCAAAGAGAGCAAGCTTTTCCGCACCCTGGAGGACCGGGACCTCTATTCCTGTTGCAATTCCCTGATTGATTGCCGTTCTAATGGAGACTGCGTAAGGACTATTTTCCAGACCCTCCCATAAATTTTGCGGGGGGTGAAAGCGGATTTCGTCAAGCCCGGCTTCGGCCAGAGCAGACAGAGTTTCCCTGTCCGGGGCCAGAGAGGTATAGAGATGGATATGGTGCTCCTGTCCGAAAGTGACCTTCAGGAGCCTTACATAGTGAAGGACCCTTTCGACCTTCAGAAGAGGTTCCCCTCCAGTGATGCCTGTCCCGAGGGCATCCATGAGCTTTGCTTCCTCAATAACATCGGAATCGGTCTTTACGGACCGCTCGTTTGCAAAGATCAGATCCTTTCCTCCTCGCTCCCCTGAAAGAGGACAGTAAAAACAGTTTCTGGGACAGAGGCCCGTTACGAAGAGCACCATCTTCGCACCCTGCTGGCAGAGTTTACAGCCTTCTGAGAGGTAATTCTGAAAAGAGCCGGTTTCATCTTCAGTGAGTTTTTTCATGCCTGAGAGCTGCAAGGGGTTTTTTGTATATAAAGGGTTCTGAGGAAATCTGAAATTGAGCCTCGATGATTTTTAAGTTTCTGAGACGCCGGGCGTGTGACCCGAAGCATACCTCGTCTTTATTTAAGTCAGTTGATGAAGTACTGTAATTGGGGAAGTACTGTAATTGGGGAAGTACTGTAATTGGGGAAGTACTGTAATTGGGGAAGTACTGTAATTGGGGAAGTACTGTAATTGGGGAAGTACTGTAATTGGGGAAGTACTGTAATTGGGGAAGTACTGATATAGTGAGTAAAAAAAGGATGAGAGTACTTGATGAAAACTCCATATCAATTTCTAATATTATCGATGATTAATAGAAAGGGTCCTGATTATGGAATAAGGGGGATTTTCATGCTAAATCAGGAAATTTTGCTTCATAATCTATTTAATCATTTAATCTATATCATAGCAAAAACAAATAATAAAAAGATCTCTTTAAGAGAAATGCAATTGTTTTATGAGAATATATCAAAGTTAAATAAAAATTACAAATTCATAACATTTACAAATTACAAAAATCCGGGTAGGACAGGATAACAGATGGCAAAAGCAAAAATCGCAGTAAACGGATACGGAACAATCGGAAAAAGAGTTGCAGACGCCGTACAGGCCCAGGATGACATGGAGATTGTCGGGGTCTCAAAGACCAGGCCAAACTATGAGGCGGCTGTCGCCCACCAGCTCGGGTACGACATTTACACTCTTTCCGACAGGATAGAAGCCTTTGAAAAGGCCGGAATACCCGCGGCAGGGACCCTTGAAGAAATGATCGAAAAGGTGGACCTTGTCGTGGACTGTACCCCCGGAGGAATCGGGGAAAAGAACAAGGAAATGTATGAAAAGGCAGGCGTAAAGGCCATCTGGCAGGGTGGGGAAGAACACGAACTTACAGGTTTTTCTTTCAACGCGGTCTCCAATTACGAAGGAGCACTCGGCCTGGACTTTGTGAGAGTTGTCTCCTGCAACACCACGGGGCTTTGCCGGGTCATCTACCCCATTGATAAAAAATACGGAGTTAAGAAAGCCAGAGTCACCCTTGTCAGAAGGGCAGCTGACCCCAATGATGCAAAAACCGGGCCTATTAATGCCATTGTCCCGAACCCCATCAAACTTCCTTCCCACCACGGGCCCGATGTAAAGACAGTAATTCCGCACATCAACATCACCACTGCGGCGATGAAGATCCCGACCACCCTCATGCACCTGCACACTGTAAACCTGGAGCTTGAAAAAGAATGCAGTGCCGAAGACATCAGGGAACTATTCAAAACCCAGTCCAGGATTCGGCTTATCGGCCAGGGCATTTCCTCAACAGCCGAAATCATAGAGGTTGCCAGGGATCTGAAGCGCCCGAGGAGCGACATGTGGGAAAACTGCGTCTGGGAAGAATCCATCACAATTCACGACGGAGAACTTTACTTCTTCCAGGCAATCCACCAGGAATCCGACGTTGTGCCCGAAAATGTGGACGCTATCCGGGCTATGCTGGAACTTGAAAGCGATGCCGAAAAGTCCATTGCAAAAACAAACCGGGCACTCGGACTCTAAAACCCGCATGGGTTTCGAGGCCTGAATAAAGCCGGATCAAAAACGAAGAAACACAAAAACAAAAAAGTTGACTCAGGATGACCCCCAATTTTAATTTTTTAGACCTGTGCAGAGAAGCCAGTAACGCAGCCTCGGACGTGATAATCGACCTTGTGGGAAATTCCCAAAAAGCCGGTGCTATCGTGGGGATGGGAGCTGACGGAACCCCCACGGCAAAGATCGACCTCGTGGCCGAAGACGCGATTATAGAGGTCCTGAAAGCTGACGGAAGGTCCATAAGGGTCATCAGCGAGGAACTGGGGGAGAAAGTGCTGGGGGACTCTCCCGAGTTTTCCCTTATCCTTGATCCCCTTGACGGGACCTACAATGCGGTTGTCGGGATCCCGTTTTACAACGTATCCATTGCCGCCGCATCTCCTGACCTTTCCGAAATATGCTTCGGGTACGTGCGTAACCTGGCGGTGGAAGAAGAATACTTTGCAGAAACCGGAAAAGGCGCGTACCTGAATGGAAAAACAATCGAGCCGACAAAGAACACGGACCTCCAAAAACTCTGCATCAGCGCTTACGGGTATAGGAAAAACGCTGCGAGGGGCCGGAAACTCCAGAGTAATATCCGGAGGATAAGGGTACTGGGAAGCGTGGCACTTGAACTCTGTTACGTGGCTTCAGGAAAACTGGACGCTTATGTGGACGTGAGAAACGCCCTCAGGGTGACCGATATAGCCGCAGGCCAGCTTATTCTAAAGGAAGCAGGGGGGGCTGTTACGGACAGTTTCGGCAAACCTTTGGATCTTCCTGTTAATGTTGTGAAAAGGGTGGAAATGGTCGCTTCAAATGGCCATGTGCACCGAAAACTCTTACAACTGCTCTCAGGGGAATAACTTGTCTATCAAAAAAATAGGTATTGCTTCACGCTGTGACCGGCGGGAGGTTCTGGAGATGGTAAAAGCCATCATCGACCGTTTCAGTTCAGAGGTGAAAATTTTTGTATCCACCTCCACCGCAGACGTGCTCGGCATTCCGGGGACTCCCGTGGAAATAATGCGGGACGCCGGAGTTGAACTCATAATCAGCGTTGGAGGAGATGGAACGGTCCTCCGGAACATCTCCAGAATGAAAGACCCGCTTCCAATCCTCGGAATAAATATGGGCACCCTGGGTTTTCTTGTGGACGTTGAGCCCGAAGAGGCTATTGAGACCATAGAAGAGGTGCTTTACGGCTTTTCTTATATCGAAAGGATGCGCATGGACGTTTTCCTGAACGGGGAAATTCTCGATACCGCAACTAACGAAGTGGCGGTGATGTCCGCCAAACCCACGAAGATCATCCAGTTCGAGGTCCAGGTAAACGAATGCTTGCTTGACAGGGTAAGAGCGGATGGAATGGTCTTTGCGACCCCAACAGGTTCCACAGCCTACGCCATGAGCGCAGGTGGGCCCATCGTAAATCCGAGGGTTAATGCTGTCCTGATCGTGCCGGTCGCCCCCTTCAAGCTTTCTTCAAGACCCTGGGTTATTCCCTCGGACAGTGTAATCAAAGTTCGTCTAATAGACCCCAAGAAAGAGGCCGTCGTTGCAATCGACGGACAAAAGTCCTATAAGATCCGGCCAGGCGATGAGGTAAAATTGAAGAGATCAAAATACCCGGCTCGTTTTGTGAAGGTTTCTGACACCTGTTTTTATGAAAGAGTGCAGCGAAAACTCACCTGACAGAGGAATAATTAAGAAATTTCCCGGAGCTCACCTGTTATAGAAATATACACGATTGTGTATATATAGAGCATCTTGAATAAATTGTGTGTATAGAGCATCTTGAATAAATTGTGTGTATAGAGCATCTTGAATAAACCGTTCTGTATATAGAAATATATATATTTATAAAGAGATGATTAACTATATTTAACTCTTGCTCCCTTTTTCAGGGAGCTGTAAGTAGATATAGTAGAGCCCGAATTCAGCGGACCAGATGCCGGTAATACCTTTCCGCAGAGCATAACCTTTATACATGTGCAAGTAAAGCTATTGCTTAATCTGGCTAAAATATCATCAATATATCAGTAAAACTGGGAGTCATACCAACCAAATAATATTGTATGAAACATTCCAGTCATTCATAATCATTCAATAATTGATGATTGACGCAATACTATATCTAAAATATCACATTTTCTGGCTTTCAAAGCCTTTCTAAACCTTTTAATATATTTACACAATTTGAGCCCTGACAGAGTCGGGTCACCGATCTATCATTAAAAATAATCATAGATATGCCGGGAAAAGGAAAAGAGCTCAAAAAATCTGTGATATAAGGAAGTAATTATCATGCCTGAGAACGAGCAGTATTCCAAAAATGAGCTGATGCAATTTATCAATATTAGGCCCCTGGACATAGAAATCTGCGATGTTACCCTTCGCGACGGAGAACAGACACCGGGGGTTGTTTTTACCAGAGAACATAAACTTGAAATTGCTCATGAACTCGATTCCATAGGGGTGGAGGTAATCGAAGCGGGTTTTCCGGTCGTTTCCGCAAACGAAAAACAGACCGTTAAAGATATTGCAAACGAAGGGCTTGGCTCAAGGATCTGCTGTCTCTCCCGAGCCGTAAAAGGAGATGTGGACGCGGCTCTTGACTGTGATGTGGATATCGTAAGTATTTTCATCGCCATGTCCGACATGCACCTCAAGTACAAGTACCACAGAAGCCTTGAGGAAATGGTTAACTGTGCAAAAGAGACCATCGAGTACGCGAAAGACCACGGAGTAGGGGTCAGGTTCGCGGCCGAAGATGCAAGCAGAACTCCTGTGGACCGGCTCAAGCGCGTTTTTCTGGAAGTTGAAAGGGATTATAAGATTGACTATGTGAGCCTTGCCGACACCGTGGGTATCCTCAACCCCAGGACGACTAACTACCTGGTAAGTGAAATCTACGAGGTGGTGAACACCCCGATTTGCATGCACTGCCACGACGACATCGGGCTTGCAACCGCAAACACTCTTGCCGCCGCCGAAGCCGGGGCAAAGCAGCTCCATACCACGGTAAACGGCATCGGGGAACGGGCCGGAAACGCCGCCCTTGAAGAGGTGCTTGTGGCTCTCAGGATCCAGTACGGGATCGACCGCTATGATACCACAAAACTGACGGCTCTTTCTCACCTGGTAGAGGAATATTCGGGTATAGTCCCGGCCGTAAACAAGTCCGTGGTCGGGAAAAACGCCTTTACCCACGAGTCGGGAATCCACGTTGCAGCAATTCTGGAAGACCCCAGGACCTACGAGGTCTTCCTCCCAGAAATGGTGGGTGGAAAAAGAAACCTCGTAGTCGGCAAACACACCGGCACAAAGGCCCTAAAAGGCATTATCGAAAGCATCGGCTGCTGCCTGGAGCGGGACGAACTCTGTTCCCTGATAGAAAAAGTCAAGGTCTGCACAGAAGAAAGGCACAAGAGCATCCCGAGAGATTACCTTGAAAGGATGATCCGGGAAGTAAAAAGGGAACAAAAACTTAAAGAAGGAGTGGAGCAGGACAAAAAGGGATTTAAGGCCTGAATTCTCTCTTTTTTTCCACAGCTACTTTTCAGCCGTCACTGGTGTTTATTCTCATCACTGATTCCCACGATTCCACTCTGTTTTCAGAAAACTTGCCTGTTCACGAAGCCGTGGCTTATTCTCTAATTTTGCAATTGATATACTGCATGTTGAAACTGTATGGATTACAATAAATATATATAATTATACTCATATATTTTACCGGACAGGCTGGCTCGCAGCCGGAAAGGATTAGCTGCTTCCGAAACGGAGTGTTTTTGAAAAAATATCCAGAGAAAAGTTTTTCTGGCAAAACATCACTCCCATATTCCCATATTCCCATATTCCCATATTCCCATATTCCCGGAGTGGCCAGACAGGGTTTTTCTTATTTTCCAAAAACATTTCGGGAAACCGTTAAAAAAGGACTGAACATGATCATAAAATG
>JAQVBP010000018.1:4081-6274 GCA_028690255.1 Methanosarcinaceae archaeon | reverse complement strand
TCCCATATTCCCATATTCCCATATTCCCATATTCCCATATTCCCGGAGTGGCCAGACAGGGTTTTTCTTATTTTCCAAAAACATTTCGGGAAACCGTTAAAAAAGGACTGAACATGATCATAAAATGCAAAAAATGTAACGGGGAGGCCATCATCTTCCAAAAATACTCCGGGCTTCACCTCTGCAAAAAACACTTCATAGCGGATGTCGAGCGCAAGATCAAACTGACCATCAGGAAACACTACGGCATCCGGAAAAACGATGTGATAGCCGTGGCTTTAAGTGGTGGTAAGGACAGTGCTGTTGCTCTTTATATATTGAAAAAGATCCTCGGAGCCCGGCCCGATGTAGAGCTTGTGGCAATAACCGTGGACGAGGGAATTGAAAGCCACAGGACTTCCTCCATCGAAGCCGCGAAAGAGCTTGCGGAGAGGCTCGGGGTCAGACACATCATCAAATCATTCCGGGAAGAACACGGAATCACGATGGACGAAATCGCCGTGAAAGACCGGGAGAAAGGTACCTGCAGTTACTGTGGCGTCCTCCGGAAAAACATATTGAACAGGGTGGCCCTTGATATCGGGGCCACGAAACTTGTTACGGGTCATAACCTCGATGACGAGGCCCAGACGATTATGCTCAACCATTTCAGAGGAGACATGGAACGCATGGTCAGGCTCAGACCGTCTACAGCCATCGAGGGCCTGGTCCTCCGGTCAAAGCCCCTCAGGAACGTGCCGGAAAAAGAAGTCGCTCTCTATGCCCTTCTCCACGACCTGCCTGCGGATTTCAGCAAATGCCCCTATGTGGGAGAGGCCATGAGAAGGGAGATCCGGGTCATGCTTAACGAGTTTGAAGTAAACCACCCGGGCACGAAATATTCCCTCCTCCGGGGCTTTGACAAGCTTGTAGGAGCCCTTGCAAAGGAGCTTACTCCGGCAGTGGTCTCAAAGTGCCGGGTCTGCGGAGAAACCTGTTCCGAAGACCTCTGCCAGGCCTGCAAGCTGCTTGGAAAAGGTAAGGCAGAGATAACGGAAAAGGTGGAAGGAGAATAAACCACCCTTTACTGCTTTCTGTATTTACTAAACAAATAATTTACACTCTTTACACTCTTTACACTCTATAGAATCAGCATCACTCAATTATAGTCAACCGTTCAGCTTTCTATTCCGATACTCCCCGTATTTATAGCAAGGAAAACAACTAAAATAGTATAGTCCGGCGCCTGACAAATTCAAGCGGTTTTTACCTGCAAATACCTTTAAACGCCCTCAAAAACCGAGGTGATCAGATGCGTATTCTTATCCTTTACTCCGGTGTTTTCGGAATAAAAGTTATCCAGAACCTGATAAACCCCGACAGCTTCTGCGTCTCCTGCGGGGAACTCTGCGACCACTGCAGGCAGGCCAGGAAGTCCTATGCCGGTCTGATTGTGGGAATCCACGAGTTTCCCGAAGACCTGCCCCCTTTTATCGAAGAGCCCGAACAGTACCTGCCCTCAAGCCTTCCCGAATGTGAGCTTGTGCTAGCCATAGGGCTGCACCCCGACCTCCTGGCGGCCCTTTCCACGGTTGTGGACAAGACAGGGGCAAAAGCCGTAATCGTCCCGGTGGAGGATTCAAGGGCCACGCCTGCGGGGGTGGTGGAACAACTCCGACAGAACCTGGAAGTAAAAGGCGTCGAGTTTGCCGCCCCAAAACCTTTTTGCGCCCTTGAAAAGACCGGAAAAGGAAGCCTGATTGACGCCTTCGTGGACATGGGCTTCGGAAAACCCGTTCTCAGGATCGAACTGAACCCGAACGGGAAGTTGTTTAAAGCGGCAGGAGTGCTCAGAGACGCCCCATGCGGTTCTACCTGGTTCGTGGCAAAAAAACTCGGGTGGAAAGAAGTTTCGGATTACAAGGAAATAGTCTCGGGAGCCCACCACTCTTACCCATGCACCGCCAGCATGGACAGGGACCCGCAACTCGGGGACACCATCCTGCACGAGGCCGGGTACATCATAAGAGGGGCGGTGGAAGAGGGAATGAAAGAAGGAATTGAGAAAACAAGAAAAGAAAAACAAAGAGAAGAAGAGCGAAAGAAATCTGAAGAAATCGAAAGATAGAATAATTAATAAAATAAACTAAAATAAAATAGAATTGAATTTGAAATAATTGAATTTGAAATAATTGAATTTGAAATAATTGAATT
>JAQVBP010000018.1:0-3981 GCA_028690255.1 Methanosarcinaceae archaeon | reverse complement strand
AATTGAATTTGAAATAATTGAATTTGAAATAATTGAATTTGAAATAATTGAATTGAAAAAAATTGAAATTAAAAAGTTTAATCAGGCCTGGGCCTGGAAATAAACTTCCTCATACGGCTGGATTACCACAAATCCCCTTCCTCTGAATACCATCTGAATGGACTCCCCGCTGCTTCTGCCCACAAAGGTCTTCAGGGAGATATCCGTCCGGAGCTCGGGCTCCAGGTTTCCTGACCAGGCAACCGTGGCGTTCGGGTCCGTGAAAACGGGTCTGTCTTCAGTGACCCTGAGGGTCAGGGGGTCGTAGTGCGTGGTGATTGCAACCATGCCGGTACCCTCGAGCTTTACATTGAAAAGCCCGCCAGAGAGCATGCCTGCCATCTTTTTCATCATCCTTATATCCCAGGAGATGCTGTTTTCAAAGGCCAGAAGGTCGTTTCCATTCACAAAAAGAGCCTCGTTCTCAAGGTTCAGGACCGAGATTTTTTTCCCCGTGTCAGCGAGGTAAAGTTTTCCTCTGCCTTCGGCTTTTGTCAGGCTCACCCCTTCTCCGGTAAGTGATTTTTTCACAAGTTTACCCAGGCCGTGCTCCAGCAGGCCTTCCCGAGTGAACTTAATGTCCCCGGTGTATCCGACCATGGAACCCCGTTTGGTCCAGACCATGCCTTCAAGGTTTACCTCGAGCAGGCGGTCGCGTTCAAGTTCAAACACACCCTGCCCGAGGTCGCGTTCCCCCGTGCTTTCAAGGAAATTTTCTAAAGAGTATCGACCTATGTTTACACTTCCCTGTAATATTAATTATATGGGGAAGAGGGTTCAGGTTTATATCTTTTCCCGCCCAAACCCTTGCAGTATGAGGCCTAAAATTGATTCAACGAGTTTCGGGTCGATCACGGTTGAAGGGATAAAATTCGAATACGACATCCTCATCCGCAGGGACGGAAATGTGGAAAAACGCGAAAAAATGCTCTCAAAAGGGCTTTACGGCACCTCGCACATCCTTTCCCTTGAAGAAGCCAGACATATCTACGAATCCGGAATAGAAAAACTGATCATAGGCACAGGCCAGACCGGGTTCGTGGAACTTTCAAATGAAGCTGAAGCTTTTTTCAGGGAAAATAAGTGTGAGGTCGAACTCCTGCCTACCCCTGAAGCAATTGAGAGCTGGAACCGGGCCGAAGGAAAGTTTGTCTCAATGTTTCATATTACCTGCTGAAAGCCCTCAAATTACGGGAAAAATCGAAAAAAGAAATATGTAAGGGAAAAAAAGTGTCCCCCCTGTGCAAAAGACCTTCTGCCAAAAAAGGGTATGGAAACGGATGGAGACACATATGGCAGGCAGGAAGCCACATTGTTAGCGTGGGATCGTTTCCTCCCGGATCATGCGTACATCCATCTGCGGAAACGGAATTTCGATCCCTTCTTTCCGGTAAGCTTCAAGGATGCCGACTGTCAGGTCGTTTTTCACGGTCCAGTAGTCCCCTGTCTTCGTCCAGGCCCGAAGCTCCAGGTTCACGGAGGAATTGGCAAGTTCCCTGGTAACCACGGCAGGTGAGGGTTCGGAAAGCACAAGGCCGTGTCCTTTCATCAGCTTGTTTGCAACCCTGATAGCTTTTTCAATGTCTGCCGAATAGCTTATGCCAATTGCCACCGGAACCCTCCGGGTGGACATGCGGGTAGCATTGACAATGGGACTGCCCCAGACAAGTTTGTTGGGAATCGTTATGAACTGATTATCCGGAGTCAAAAGCTCGGTTGCCATGATCCCCACGGCCCTCACGGTGCCACACTCCCCGTTGATGGTCACGTATTCATCTTTGTCGATCGGGCGGAGGGCCGCAATCCAGACCCCGGAAGTCAGGTTTATAAAGGTATCCTGCATTCCGAAGCCCAGAACCAGCCCTATGATTGCCGAAAGCCCGACTACGAAGCTGTCCACGTCAAAGCCGAGTGTCTTGAGAAACGCAAAGGTTACTATTACGTAAAGAAGCACACTCAAGAAACGAGCCAGAAACTCAACTACCAGTTCAGGAAGCTTTGTTTTTTGGACTCCGCTCCGGAACATCGAGCCCAGGAATTTTACGGCAATAAGCCCCATAATTAAGACGATAAATGCAAAAAACAGCATGGATAAGGTTACATTCGTATATGGAATAGCCTGTTCAAAAATACTTTCAGCCAGATAAATCCCCCCTGTAATATAAATAAAGATTATAACCTTAAATACAGTACATGAAAGAAGTTAAAATAACGGATAAAGAACGGGAATGTTTCTGCCGAATTCATAGATTCCACCCTCACCCCGTAAATTATAAAACATGATATATAAAAAACATAGTATTATGATTTGATTCAAAGATATCTTTTTTCGGCTACAAAATTATGAATAAATTTATAGAAGAAACCTCAACATAGACACCAATATGTATACCATCATAAATACTGAAATAAAGAAAAGACCCTAAAAATACATACTCCGGAAGTCAAATATTTAAAGTACTTACCAATTTTATCTAGATAGTAAGGGAGGCTTCAATTGAAGTGGATTAAAAAGCTCTTTGGAAAAAAAGAAAGTGCACCTGTGGAAATCGTTTTAAGGGAAATAAGCCCTGAAGAACTCCCCGCCTGGCTGGATACGGGTTTCCAGAAACTCTCCGGTGAAATCTCTGAAAACGCCGTTCTTTTATTAAAAGACCTTGAGATCACCCTCCTGGAAATAACGGAAAGCAAGACAAGGCTTTCGGAGGCTCAGGTTGTCGGGGATTTTGATCTCCGGGCCGTGAAAAGGGCAAAGAGCAACAGGGAAAATATGATCAGGCAGGTGGAAATTCTGGTTGAAAAAATCAGTATCCCGGAAAGCCCGGACGTCAAAAGCCTTGATGAATTCCATGAAAAGGCCGCCCAACAGCTGAATTCCTGTGTGGAAAATATGGCCAGGAGTCTGAGGTACACGGGAGGCGTTTTTCCGAGAGAAGTAAAGGAGGTTACGGAAAGCCTCGGAAAGTTCGGGATGATTTTAAAAGCCCTTCAGGAAAACCTCAGGGATCACTCAAAGGAAATCGAAGCTTATGAATCCGCTTCGGAGATCTTTCAGGTCATACGGAAGCTCTCAGCTTCAGGCGAAATTGAGGAAAAGGAAATCCTGCAGCAAAAAGAAAAAATCAGAGTCCTTGAAGAGAAAATCGAAGAGGCCCGCAAAACCCTTGAGAACTTCGAGCAAAGCGAAGAATGGCAACATTACAGGAAACTGGAAGCCGAACTTACCGAAGCCGGGACCCTGGTCAAAAAGACCGAATCAAACCTTTCCGCCCTCGTACTTCCCCTCTCAAATAACCTCTCCAGGCTCAAAAAAATGCACGAAACCGGCAGGTACACCTTAAACCCTGAAATCAGAAAAGAGCTTACCTCCTGCCTGGAAGACCCGAAGACAGCCAATTCCGCCTTTTTTCAAAAACTTCAAAAACTCTTTGAAGATCCGGGCCTGGGTCTCAATGCCCAGAAAAAAGAAAAAGCCCTGGCTCAGGCCGAAGCCGCAGCCCTGAATTTTGAAACTCGTAAAAAAGAAAACCTGAAAGCTGTACAGATCCGGGAAGAAAAACGGGCCGAACTCGAAAAGCTTGATGTCGGAAGCCTCGAGGAACTGAAACAAAAAGATACAAAGCTTCAGGGTAAGTGCAGGCTTGCAGGAGAGGAACTGGAGTTAGCCCTGAAAAGAGTGGAAAAACTTAACAATGAACTAGAAAAGAAAAAAGAAGAACTCCGGGAAAAGGTCTCGTTAATTGACAACGGCGTAAAGCTGGCTTTTCCAGATTAATTCCCCCATATCTTTTTTGGAAGTTTTTTGCGGGAAAAACTCCGATAAGCTGGTAAGATACTCCAGTAAGCTACCAGCTACTGAAATAAAGAAGTTTCCCGGGCTTTTGCACCATTAAAACCCCACAAACATATTTTGTGATATGACCTATATTGGCAGAATATAAT